>JAVRPX010000521.1:0-3553 GCA_032161985.1 Mycobacterium sp. | reverse complement strand
TCCACGCGCCGTCCGCACCCATCGCCACCGCTGCGGCCATCTGTCTACCGGTGACGATCCCGCCTGCCGCCAGCACGGGCACCGCGCCATCGATGGCCTCGATTACTTCGGGGATGAGCACCATCGTCGTCACCTCGCCACAGTGACCGCCCGCCTCGGTGCCCTGCGCGACGATCAGGTCGACGCCCGCCTTCACCTGCTTGACGGCGTGCTCCTTGGCGCCGACCAGCGCGGCGACCGGAACACCGCGCTCCTTGCCCGCCTCGATCATGTAGTCCGGCGGCACGCCCAGCGCATTGGCGATCAGCTTGATCGGGTGGCTGAACGCCACCTCCAGCAGGTCCTTGCCGGTGTCGCCGGACAGGAACGACGGGCCGGTCCGCGGCGAAGCCTCAGGCTCGATGTCGTGCGCCGAGAGCAGGTCGGCGACGAAACCGCGGTAGTCCGCAGGGATGCGCCCCGCCAGTTCGCCCGGTGCCAGCTTCTCGCCCTTGCCCTCGAACTTCGCAGGCACGATGAGGTCGATGCCGTAGGGCTTACCGCCGACACGCTCGTCGATCCATGACAGCTCCTGGTCCAGCCACTGCGGCGTGAATGCCGTCGCGCCAAGCACACCGAACCCGCCGGCGTTGGTCACCGCAGCGACGACGTCTCGGCAGTGGCTGAACGCGAAGAGCGGGAAATCGATACCGAACTGTTCACAGATGGCGGGCGTCACTTGACCAGTATTACTAAGTGACCTCTGTGGATGCCAAGAACCCCTCGATCTCGTTGATCATCTGGCGGCCGTCGAGCAGCTCGGGGTCGTTGTGTCCGGCGCCGGGCACCAGCACGAACCGCTTCGGTTCGACGGCCGCGTCGTACAGCCGCCGGCTCAGCGCCAGCGGCACGATGTCGTCACGGTCACCCGCGATCACCAACAGCGGCGCGTGCACCGAGGCGATGCGCTCGATCGACGGATAGTGGTCGAGCAGCAGCCGCCGTATCGGCAGCCACGGGTAGTGCACGGCTCCGACGTCGGCCAGCGAGGTGAAGGGTGACCGCAGCACCAACGCTGCCGGCGGTCGCTGCACTGCAAGGCCGACGGCCACTGCCGCGCCGAGGGATTCGCCGAAGTACGCGATCCGCTGCGGGTCCACCTCGGGCTGCGCGGCCAGCCACGCCTGCGCGGCCCGCGCGTCTGCCGCCAAACCTTCCTCGGACGGGCGGCCCGGGTTGCCGCCATAGCCGCGGTAGTCGAACAGCAGAACCGACAGGCCCATGCGGTTCAGCGCAACAGCCAACGCGGCACGCGTCGATCGGTCGCCTCCGTTGCCGTTGCACACCAAGACAGCGCCTCCGCGCCCAGGGAAAAACCACGCCCCCAACTGGATTCGGTCCTCGGTGTCGAGAACGACGTCGCGCCCGGTCGGCGACACCGCCGCAGCCGACGGCACCGGGCCCGGCGACGGGAAGTAGATCAGCCGCCGCTGCTGCGACCACATCAACGCGATCAGACCCGACGCCACGAGCGTGACGATAACGACCACTGTTAGCAGTGAACGCATCTAGCCCCGTAACGGCGCATACGCGAACTCGCGCAGCCCGTCGCGCGGATCGATGACGGCCCGAAATCCGAGCTGCTCGGCCGCGCGCGCCGGGTCGGCGACGATGTGGCGCACGTCGCCGCTGCGGTACTGGCCAGTGACGAGCGGCAGCACATCGCCGCGGGTCTCGCACAGCTCGGTGGCCATCTCCAGGATCGAGATCGGCCGTCCCGAGCACACGTTGAACGGCGAGAAGCCATCCAGATTCGCGTCGACGGCCGCGACGTTGGCCGCTGCTACGTCGTCGACGTGAACGAAGTCGCGCATCTGCCCGCCATCTTCGAAAACCCTTGGCACGTCGCCCGCTTCCAGCTCGGAGCGAAAGATGGCCGCCACCCCGGAATAGGGCGTGTCGCGCGGCATGTGCGGGCCATAGACGTTGTGATAGCGCAGCGCGACCACCGAGCCGCCCGTCGACTCCGCCCATGCCAGTGCGTAATGCTCCTGCGCGACCTTGCTCGCCGCGTACAGACTGCGCGGCCGTAGCGGCGCGTCCTCGTCGACCAGCCGCCACCTCACCGGCTGTCCGCAGATCGGGCAGCGGTGCTCGAAGGCGCCGGCGTCGAGATCGGCCCGCGTGCGCGGAAGCGGATCGACGACACCGTGTTCGGGGCATTCGTAGCGACCCTGCCCATAGACCACCATCGACGATGCCAGCACCAGCCGCTGGCAGCCAGCCGCGAACATCTCCGCGAGCAACACTGCGGTGGCGAAGTCGTTGTGGCTGCCGTAGGACGGCGCGTCGGCGGCGTCTACGCCCGCACCCACGACCGCCGCCTGATGGCACACCACGTCGACACCCTCGAGTAGCGGCGCCAGCGCTGCGGCGTCGCGGATGTCGACGCGCCGCACGTCGGCGGGCAGTTCGGCGTCGGGACCGTGCGCAGCCGGGAGCATCGCGTCGACAGCGACGACCTCGTGGTCCGCGTCGGCCAGTGCCGCGGCCACCCGCGTCCCGATGAATCCGGCCGCGCCGGTCAGCAGCACTCTCACGGGAGATCGAACGGCAGCTCGACGCCGTCGTGCGGTAGGCAGTGGGTGCACGTGCGCTCGATGCCGACGTTATCGATGGCTTCGTGAACCAGTTTCTTGAACGGCGCCAGGTTGCGTTCGAATTCCGCGAATACATCGATCGCGCGGACGCCCTCGCCCGTCGTGATGCCCGCGTCCAGGTCTGTCACCAAAGCAATGGCGGCGTAACATATTTCGAGCTCGCGGGCCAGCACCGCCTCGGGATAGCCGGTCATGTTGACCAGTGTGAAACCGTGGCTTGCGAACCACTGGCTCTCGGCGCGGGTGGAAAATCTCGGGCCCTGGATCACCACTACGGTGCCGCCGTCGACCACGCCGGGCAGCTCGGCCGCCGCCGCCCGCAGCGTCGGGCAATACGGGTCGGCGAACCCGACGTGGATGCCACCCGAGTCGAAGTAGGTGTCCTCGCGGCCGCTGGTGCGGTCCACCAATTGATCGGGCACCACCATCGCGCCCGGCCCCAACTCGGGGGTGAGGCTGCCGACCGCACACGGCCCGAAGATGCGGCGCACGCCCAGCGCCCGCAGCGCCCACATGTTCGCGCGGTACGGGACGGTGTGCGGGGAGAACTCGTGGTTGACGCCGTGCCGCGGCAGGAACGCCACCTCGTGCTCGCCGACGGTGCCGACGGTGATCGGCGCACTCGGCGCGCCGTACGGAGTGTCCAGATTGATGGTGCGGGCGTCAGAACCGAAGAATGTGTAGAAGCCGCTGCCGCCGATGACTCCCAGCATCAGTTCCGGTTCACTCCTCCTCGGCGCGCTCCGATGCGCGGCGGGCCCCGTCGCGGATCTCGAACACGTCGGTAGCCAAGCCGCCGATTGCGCCGGCCACGTCCTTCACGGCGGTCGTGATGATCGAGGCCACCTCCCCAACCGTCGAGGCCACGGACTGAACGGTCTCCTGGAGGGCGTCCTTGCGGATTTCTACCTTGC
>JAVRPX010000520.1:0-4104 GCA_032161985.1 Mycobacterium sp. | reverse complement strand
TTCCTGCATGTGCCCCACCTGAGTCCAGACACTGTCGCGCGCAATGGGATCCAGACCCACCGTCGGCTCGTCGAGGATCAGCAGCGATGGCCTGTTCACCAACGCCTGCGCCAACTCGAGCCTGCGGACCATACCGCCGGAGTAGGTGCCTGCCAGCCCGTCGGCGACGTCGAGCAGCTGCATCGCGTGCAGCGCCGCGTCGACCCGATCGGCCCGTTCGCGGCGCGGAACGTCGTATAGCCGCGCGAACAGCTCGACGTTCTGCCTGCCCGTTAGCGCGGATTCGATCGAAAGCTGTTGCGGCACATAGCCGATGTTGTAACGGATGTCCATGGTGTGCCTGCGCGAGTCGAGGCCGAAGATGTGCACCTCGCCGCCCTGGACCGGTGTCAGCGTGGTCAGCACGCGCACCACCGTGGTCTTGCCCGCGCCGTTGGGTCCGAGCAGGCCGACCGTTTCGCCGGATTGGACCTGCAGGGTGAGGTCGTCGACCGCGGTGAAATGGCCGTATCGGTGGGTCAGGTGCTGGCAGTCGATCGCAAGCGGCGTTGTCATGGTTGCCTCTCGTGCAGCATGCGGGTCATCTCGGCGAGGACCTCCAATCCGCGCTCAAGGCTGTCGAGCTGGCCGGGGTCCAGTTCGTCGAGCACCGTCGACAGTGCGGCCCGTCGCGCGGCGCGGGATTCGTCGGCGATGCGCTGTGCGGGCTCGGTCAGCCGCAGCCGGCCCACCCTGCGGTCGTCGGAGTCGACGGTGCGGATCAGCAGGCCGTCGGCCGACAGCTTGGACACCAGCGTCGAGGCGGTATTGGGTACCAGCCCCAACTCGGCGGCGGCCTGCCGCACCGAGATACCCGGTTGGCGGCCGACCAACCGCAGCAGCTCGGCCTGCGATTGGGTCAGGCCCGCGGCGTCGAAACCTTTCCCGGTCGACCGGCGCAGCTGTCGCCGGAACCGGCCCACCACATTGAACAGCTCGGCGATCAGGTCGGTGCGGGTGTCCACAAATCCGATATTACCTCTGCTACAGAGTTATTTTTAAGCGGACCCGAAGGGCGGACAATGAAACCATGGCCTCCTACCTCCTCAACGACGCGGCAGTGGCGAAGGCGCGCACGCTCATCGACGCTCGTCAGTACGTCCTCGACAGCGACTGGGGTGAGGTGCAGCCGCGGGCCGAAGCGCAGAACTCCTACCTCGAATCGCATTCCTGGGAGGAGTACGCCGAGTGGCACCTGGGACTGACCGACGGCGCGAACGACGACACCAAGGCGCGATATGCCTTCGTGTACGGGGATTTTCGACGCATTCACCGCACCGGATTGATCGCCTGCGTGTACCGGGCATCGGAATGGCGGCACAAGGACATCGAGGTCGCCGCACACGACCTGCTGCAGTACCTCGATAAGAAGACCGGTCTAGAACCGACTCAGAAAAAGGCGTGACCGGCTACGGCCGCACCATGAAGTCAAGAAAGCGGTCGCGCAGTTCGGGGGGTGCGGCCGGGCTCGAGCCCCATGCGTGCAGGAGTCCGACGCCGGCGGCGAACACCACAAGTGACCGCAGTGCGGCGTCCTCCGGCTCGAACCCGCAGTCGACGAATGCCTGCTGGACGGCGCGTAGCACCCGCCCGTCGCTTCGCTGGACGCTGGCCAGCGCCGCGTCGTCGCTCAGCGCCCACACCCGCATTGCCCGCTCGAGCGCCCGGTGCTGCGGGGCGACCATTGTCTGCATCATCACGGCCAGTCGTTCGCGCGGATCGACGTCCGGCATGTTCTCAAACGGCCGACGGTAGTGGTCGTGCAGGCTGCCCCACGCCTCGACCAGCGCATAGCGGTACGCGGCCATGTCGGTGAAGTGCCAGTAAAAGCTGCCCTTCGTGACGTTGAGTAGCTCGCACAGCGCGTCGATCCGCAGGGCGTTTGGACCGCTTTCTGCGAGCACAGCAAATCCGGCCTCGATCCAGTCGTCGACCGTTAGCCGGCGGCCAGAGCCGCCCGGCGGTGCCATGCTCGCAGCATACGGCGATCCACGGAGACCGTTACTGACACCGCCGAAAATTACATCTAGGAGGAGTGCTGGCAACCGTGGCCGCCAGGTAGGGTGCCGCCGCTCGTCGGCTCCTACTACCGGCCCGCCCGGCCGGCGGCGTCAGCGAGAAATCCGGAGAAATCCCGAGTGCCATGGCGGCGGCCACGGTTGGTACAGCAGCTTACCGTACCATACGGCCTGGTACGGACATGGGAACTCGATCAGCAAGCGTGCTGGCGCACAACACTTCTGAGTCAGCCGCGACCATGACGATTCGTTCGTCCCAGGTGTCCATGTCGTCCGGGTCCCAATCGGTGAAGTCGGGATCCAGTGACCGTGGCCGCGGCAGATTGCGGGTCAGGCGTCCAGTTTGGCGTCGACCTCGCCGAGCGCCACCGTCCGATCAGGCCGTCGCGCGGATCGCGGTGGAACGCGTACAGCGCAGACGCGTCCGCGACCGCGAGAATCGTGTTCGACGGAACCGGTGCCTCGCGCTCCGGGTCCGCGCCGCTGGGAGGCCGCCTTCGTCGCCTTTCGGGGCAATTCATCCGCTGATTGGAGACCGCGCCTTCTAGCGGTGCCCCGCGTCAGGCAACATGGCTGCATGGCCGGTGACGAGTTCAACGACATCCCCCTGGAGCCCGAGGAGCAGCTCGACTCCGACGAGATCCGCAACGCCGACGGCGACGAGGTGGTCGATCCGCCTGAGCGGTGGATCGAGGCCAAGGACAACGAATCGCTAGACGAACGGTTGTCGGAGGAGGCCCCTGACGTCACCCCCGACAGCATTGATCCGCGCGACGCCGACGACGGTTCGCCGGAGGTCGAATCGATGTCCGACACCGACCTCGACCACCTGGACCCCGAGCAGCACGGCCGTGAACGCGGGCAGATCGACGGCACACCGGAGGACGGCGACCCGTTCTTCGTCGTCGTCGACTGAACTAGTCAGCGGCTGCCCGCAACACCATCACGGCGCGGGCGGCAACGGTCACCTTCCCGCCGGCGTTGTGGGGTTCGGCGTCCTTGTCGGTTTCAGCCGCGGTGTAGATCACCGGAACCCACGCGGAGCCGAATTCGTCTGCGGGGAGTGCGAAGTCGATCGGCTCGTGATGGGCGTTGAACCACAGCAGGAATGAATCGTCGGTTACCCGCTGGCCTCGCTCGTCGAGATCGGGGATGCCGTGACCGTTGAGGTAGACCGCCACCGACTTGGCGAAGCCGGACTCCCAGTCCTCCTCGGTCATCTCCGAGCCGTCGGGAGCGAACCATTGGATATCGGGCAGCCCGCCGCCGTCCCGTTGCCGCACCGGCCGTCCACTGAAGAAACGCCGCCTGCGAAACACCGGATGCGCGGCGCGCAGCGCGGACACCGAGCGGGTGAACTCCATCAGGTCGGTGTCGGCCTGCGCCCAGTCGATCCAGGAAAGCTCGTTGTCCTGACAGTAGACGTTGTTGTTGCCCAGTTGAGTACGTCCGAGCTCGTCGCCGTGCGAGATCATCGGAACTCCTTGCGAAAGCAGAAGCGTGACAAGGAAATTCCGTTGCTGCCGCGCACGAAGCTCATTGATCTCGGGATCGTCGGTTGGCCCTTCCGCCCCGCAGTTCCAGGATCGGTTGTGGCTCTCGCCGTCCCGGTTGCCCTCGCCGTTGGCGTCGTTGTGCTTGTCGTTGTAGGACACCAGGTCCCGCAGTGTGAACCCGTCGTGGGCGGTGACGAAGTTGATCGACGCCACAGGGCGGCGGCCGGTGCGTTCGTAGAGGTCGGCCGATCCGGTCAGCCGATAGGCGAACTCGTCGAGGGTGGCCGCCTCGCCGCGCCAGTAGTCGCGCACGGTGTCGCGGTACTTGCCGTTCCACTCGGTCCACTGCGGCGGGAAGTTGCCCACTTGATACCCGCCGGGGCCGACATCCCACGGTTCGGCGATCAGCTTGACCTGGCTAACTGTCGGATCCTGTTGCACGAGTTCGAAGAACGTCGACAGCTTGTCCACGTCGTAGAACTCCCTGGCCAACGTCGAGGCGAGGTCGAACCGAAAACCGTCGACGTGCATCTCGGTGACCCAGTACCGCA
>JAVRPX010000519.1:0-3373 GCA_032161985.1 Mycobacterium sp. | reverse complement strand
AGCTCAGGACGCAGATCATCGACGGGATCCGGGACGGCAAGTTGCCGCCGGGCACTCGGTTGCCGACGGTCCGCGAACTGGCGGGGAAGATGGGCCTGGCGGTCAATACGGTTGCGCGCGCATATCGGGAGTTGGAGTCGGCCGGCGTGCTCGAAACCCGAGGCCGTTTCGGCACTTTCGTTGCACGGGTCGATCCAGCCGACACCGCGATGGCGACGGCGGCGCATGCGTTTGTGTCGTCGGCGCGCGCGCTGGGGATCGACAAGGCCGAGGCGATGCGATACGTCGAGGCGGCGTTCGGCTAGCCGCGGTTACCGCGCCAGCGCACGACGTCCAGCGCAACGGCGACGTTGACGCTGGACTCGGCGAGCGGCCGGGGCAGCAGCCCATCGGCGCGGGCAAGCCGGCGCAGCAGCGTGTTGCGGTGTGTGTAGAGGAGCGTCGCGGCGCGGGAGGCGTTGCACTGTTCGGCAACGAATGTCCGCACTGTTTCTTGTAACTCGGCACTGGCCGACTCGAGGTCGCCAAGCGTGTGCTTGACGAATTCAGCGGCGCGGTCGGCGTCGGCAGTGATGAGTGCGACGAGTTGGACGTCGGTGAACAGCGCGATCTGCTGTTGTGAACGCAACCGGGCCATCAGCTGCTGGGTGGTGATCGCATCGAAGTGGCTGCGTCGAAATCCGTCGATACCGCTGGCTCTCGGTCCAATCGCAATGCGGACATCGGGCATCGGGCTGACCGATCTCAGCAATGCGTTGATATCGACGCTGACGGCGCCCGGCACCCAAACCCACCGGGTCGCCGTACTGGCCAGCACACTCAGCGGTCGCGCCCCGCCCGCGGCGTGCCCGAGGGCCTCGGCTGCCTCATCGAGCCGGGCCAGGTCGCCTTTCGGGTCGTCGCTCCAGATGACCGCCGCGGTGTGAAGTCCGGTCAACGCGTAACCGAGACGACCCTCGGCGCGCTGTCGGGCGATCGGCGCTCCGTCGAGAATCAGTGCGACTGTCTCACGACGTTCGGCATGCGTACCGCGCGTGAGTTCGTCGCGCTCCAGGTCGATCTGGGCCGCGATCGCCGACAGCGTGGTATCGACGAACGCGCTGATCGACTGGGAGCACACGTCGAGGAATTCGTGCAAGTCCGCCGGATCGGAGGTCAGTTCGAATGCGATCCCCATGAGGCGCCGCCAGGCCACTCCTTCGCCGACGCGGTACGCGTCCAGTGAATATGCGTCGAGTCCCCTCCGGACCAGTTCCCTCGCGACGCTCATCGGCTCGGGCCCGGAATTCGGAGGCACCGGCGCCCCGGGGTCGCGGACGTTGGCCGTGGCCCAGAAGTACAGATTGGCCTGGTTGCTTCGGCTCACGGCGCCGGCGAGTTCAGGGTCCGCCGCGATCGACGGGTTGGCTCCGAGCACGGCGCTGTCGAGCTCGGCGAGCCACTCCGGGGGCGCATTCACGATGATCTGCGCACTCTGCCGAATCAGATCCCTGACCCGCGGCGACGGGTGTTTCCACGTCATCGGATTACCATATGCTGATGGTGCAAAGTGCACCATAGGTGATTCGAATTGAGACGGTTTGTTCTTGGCTGAGCGCCGCCGTGCCGGGACGATAGGCACATCGCATCAGCCATCGTCAGGAGTCACCGTCATGGTCCACACCGCCACCCACATCGAGCGTGTAGACGTCTTGATCGTCGGCGCAGGCATCTCCGGCATTGGCGCCGCCTACTACCTGCAGAAGGAACACCCCGGCCGGTCCTACGCCATCCTCGAGGCACGCGGCGCAACCGGCGGCACGTGGGATCTGTTCCGGTATCCCGGGATTCGGTCGGATTCCGATCTGCACACGTTCGGCTACGAGTTCAAGCCGTGGCGCGATGAGGACGCCATCGCATCGGCGGACAAGATTCTGGCCTACCTGCGCGAGACCGTCGCAGAAAACGGCATCGACGCCAAAATCCGGTTCCACCACAAGGTTTTGGGCGCGGCCTGGTCGAGTGACGATGCGCGCTGGACGGTCGACGTCGAGCGCTTCGACGGCGCGGAGGACACCGAGGAACTGGTGCAGATCAGCGCGAACTGGATCTTCTGCGCAGGCGGGTACTACCGGTATGACCAGGGTTACACGCCGGAGTTCGGAGGTCGCGACCGATTCCGCGGTCAGGTGGTGCACCCACAGCACTGGCCCGAGGACCTCGACTACACCGACAAGAAGGTCGTCATCATCGGCAGCGGGGCGACAGCCGTCACCCTGGTGCCTGCGATGGCAGGCACGGCCGCCCACGTCACCATGCTGCAGCGCTCACCGACCTATGTGTTGCCGGTGCCTTCGAAGGACACCTTCGCCAACGTGGCCCAGAAGGTGCTCGGCTCCAAGTGCGGGTACTCGCTGGCGCGCCGAAAGAACATCGTCAAGCAGCGTGCCGTGTACCAGTTCAGTCAGCGCTACCCCGGTGCGGCGCGACGGCTGATCCGTCACCTCAACGCCAAGGAACTGCCGAGCGGCTATCCGGTCGACGAGCACTTCAACCCGACCTACAACCCGTGGGATCAGCGGCTGTGTGCGGTGCCCGATGCCGACCTTTTCAAGGCGATCAGCAGCGGTTCCGCCTCTGTCGTCACCGATCACATCGCGACCTTCACCGAAACCGGCATCCAGTTGGAGTCCGGCAAGCACCTCGATGCCGACATCATCGTCACCGCAACAGGTTTGAACGTCCAGCTGCTCGGCGGCATGTCCCTGACCGTGGACGGAACGCCCGTGCACGCCGGTGACACCGTCGCCTACAAGAGCATGATGCTGTCGGGCGTGCCCAACTTCGCGTTTGCATTCGGGTATACGAACTCGTCCTGGACGCTGAAGGTCGGCCTGCTGTGCGAGCACTTCTGCCGCCTGCTGAGCCACATGGACGAGCGGGGCCACGACATTGCGCGTCCCGAGGTCGGCGACCACGGCATCGAGACCCGGCCAATGCTGGACTTCGCCGCCGGATACGTGCAACGTGCCCTCGACCGGATACCGAAGCAGGGCTCGGGGGAGCCGTGGCGGGTGTCGATGAACTACTACTACGACGTGGAGCAGCTGCGCGAAGGCTCTGTCGACAACGCGAACCTGCACTTCTCTTCTAGCCGAATTCCAGCAGTATCAGCAGTGGTCGCACCGGATCGAACAGCGGCAGCCGTTGGACGGTCCACAGCGCGGCGTTGAAGACCTTGCCGCGACCCTCGGCATGGGGCAGATAGTGCACGGCTCTGATCCCTGGCACCGTGTTCACGAGGTTCGCCGCATCGGACACCGACAGGCTGAACGGCATCGGGGGCACCCGGTAACGCAGCGAGGTCCGCATGCCGCGACGCGACAAGGTGGCA
>JAVRPX010000518.1:0-2683 GCA_032161985.1 Mycobacterium sp. | reverse complement strand
AGGGATCCGGGTGCCGCCGACGCCCGCGACGAACCAAGCTGTGCGGCAATCGCGTTCACAGGGATCGAGCCGTCGGCGAAGCCGCGCAACATCCGACCGATGCCCCTGAGGTCGGCGGTCGCGGTGGCGACGATGTCGACGCGGCTGTCAGGGTCGTCCACCCAGTCCACCGGGACCTCGTGGATGCGAAGGCCGCTGCGCTCCGCGACGACGAGCAGTTCGGTGTCGAAGAACCATCCGGTGTCGGCCACATGCGGCAGCAGGCGCTCGGCGACGTCGCCGCGGATAGCCTTGAAGCCGCACTGTGCGTCGGAAAAGCGCGCGGCCAAGGTCGATTTCAGGATGAAGTTGTAGCAGCGCGAGATGATCTCACGCTTGGGGCCGCGCACCACTCGCGCGCCGCGGCCCAGCCGGGTGCCGATCGCCAGGTCCGAGTGGCCGGAGATGAGAGGGGCGACCAGCGGGGCGAGCGCCGCGAGGTCGGTGGAGAGGTCGACGTCCATGTACGCCAGCACCGGGGCGTCCGAGGTGGACCAGACCGCGTGCAGTGCCCGCCCGCGCCCCTTCTGCTCCAGCCGCACGACCCGGACGTCGGTCAGCTCGGCTGCCAGTTCGGCGGCGATTCGCGGTGTGTCGTCGACGCTGGCGTTGTCGGCGATCGTGATGCGTGCCGGGAAGGGAAAATTCTCCGCAAGGTGCCGATGCAGCCGGTGTACAGAATCGGAGAGCGCGGCTCGTTCGTTGTATACGGGGATCACCACGTCGAGCACCGGCACCCCGGCGGCGCGTGCCGCGAGGGCGGCATTGGGCCGCGATTCGAAGTGGATGCCGTGATCCCAGCCGGTGTCGGGTTCGAGGGCGATGTCTGTCATGACACCCATGGTCGCGGCGCAGCTTGTGTTCATCGTTGGGCGAAGCTATGCCTGAGCTATGAGTTCTTCGGCGGCTGCGTGAGGTCGTAGATGATCACGCGGTCGACGGTCTGCGGAGTGTAGTGCGTTTCCACCCACTCGGCGATGTCGGCGGACTCGCGGCTACCCGTCGTGGTCCCGCCCCAGTGCCCGATCATCATCTTGCCGCGGATGAAATAGTGGATCTGCCGGTCGGCGACGTAGCGCTGGAACTCCTCGAGCGTCGGCGAGGGGTCCGTGCCGTTGAATCCTCCGACCGCCATAATCGGTGCGCCACTTCCCAATTGGTAGCCTGCGGCGTTGTTCGAGCCGACCACGGCCGCCGCCCAGGTGAAGTCGCGTGCATCTGCGGACAGCGTGGCCGACAGCGTGGCCCTGGGACTCGGCGAGTCAAGCAGGCCGCCGGGTCCGGTGAAGCCTGGAAAGCCGTGGCGTGCCGGCCCGACCGACGGGATCGCGCCGCTGTGCGGTGTGGCCGCCGTCGCGGCCGAGTACACCGCCGGCGCGGCCAGACACGCCGCGACGGCGAGTGCCGCCGCCGAGAGAGCGACGGGGCGGGGCAAGCGACCGGCGACCAGCAGCAGCGCGGCCGCTCCCACTCCCCCGGCCGCGACCGTCGCCCGCAGCCACGGCAGCCAGTCGCTGTGCCGGGACAGCAGCACCGCCGCGAGGATGGTGGTCACCAAGACTGTGCCGGACAACGCGGTCGAGGCACGGATATCGGAGCGATGACGCCACAACAGCGTTGCCCCGATGCCGATCGATGCGCCGATCGCCGGCGCGAGCGCGACGGTGTAGTAGGGATGCACGATCCCGTTGGCGAAGCTGAACACCACAGCGGTGGCGGCCAGCCAGCCGCCCCACAGGATCAACGTCGCACGCGTGAGATCCGTCCGCGGTGCGCGCCTAGTGATGACGAACCCTGCGGCGAGGCAGATCACCGCAGCGGGCAGCAACCACGCAATGTCGAGACCCATGGTGCTGCCGAACAGCCTGCCCCAGCCGACGTCGAAGTTGAGGTTGCCCAGCCCGCCGGGCTCATCACCGGTCAGGCGGCCTAAACCGTTGTACCCCAACGCTAATTCGACGATGCTGTCGTGCTGCGAGCCTCCGATGTAGGGCCGCGCCGACGCTGGCCACAGCTCGACAAGCAATAGGTACCAGCCGCCGGACACCACGACCGCGGCCGCAGCGGCGAGCAGGTCGACAATCCGGCGCCGCATCCGACGGCTGCCGGCGACCATGTACGCGGTGGCGAAACCGGGCAACACCAGGAATGCCTGCAGCATCTTGGCCAGAAATCCGAAACCGACGAGGACCCCAGCGACGATCAACCACCAACGGCTGCTGTTTTTTTCGCAGGCCCGCTGCACGCAGTACGCGGCCGCGACGAGGAGCAGCACCAACAGGGCGTCGGGATTGTTGAACCGGAATATCAAGGCGGCGACCGGCGTCAGCGCGAACACTGCCCCCGCCAGCAACGCCGCACCATCGCCACTGACCCGCCGCACCGCGGCGTACAACAACGCCACCGCGCCAACGCCCTCCAGCGCCTGAGGCACCAGCACGCTCCACGAATTCAGCCCGAACAGCCGCACCGAAACGTCGATGACCCACAGCGCGGCGGGCGTCTTGTCGACCGTGATGGCGTTGGCGGCGTCGCTGGACCCGAACAACATCGCGGTCCAGTCGCCGGCCCCGGCCTGCGCGGCCGCGGAATAGAACGCGTTGGCCCAGCCGCTGGCCGACAGGTTCCACAGATACAGCGCCGC
>JAVRPX010000517.1:0-3300 GCA_032161985.1 Mycobacterium sp. | reverse complement strand
TCGACTCGACGGCGTGGTCACCCTGTCCGGATACCTCGCGGGCGGCCGCGATCGCGTCGTCCAGCGCGTCCACCGCGGCCGCCATCTGCAACACCGACGGGCGGGCGGCGTCAGCGGCCGCGAGTGCATCTTCCGCCTTGGTCTGCACGACGTCTGGCAGTGCCTCTGTCTGCAGCGCCCGCAGTGAGCGCACGTGGCCGTCGAGCAGGATGACCAACCCCTGCTGCCGTGTGCCCGATCGCAGCTGCTCCGGCGTGTCCCCCCGCGGCCGCGTGAGCGCACCGACGGTCGCCGCCGTACCCAGCATCACCGCGGCGGTGCCGACCGACAGTGGGACGGAGGCGCCGAATGCCCATGCCATGCCGCCGCCGAACACCGACAACAGCAACGCCCACGGGTCGCGCGTGCCGGCCACCAATCGTGCCCCAATACCGTTGCGTGTCATCAGAAGTTCGACAGGACGTTGGTGAACACCGTGTCGATCGTCTGCGGGTCTGACGCGTCGTACGCTGCGGCGCGCGACGCCTCGGAGATGCGCTTCACGGTATCCAGGTCGGCGTCTTCGCCATACGCGATGGTGAACACCCGGACGCCGCCCTCGAGAGCCTGGTCGCCGAGCTGTCGGATCAGCCCGTCGACGTCGGTGTCATCCGGATACTCGTTTTTGCCGTCGGTCATCACCACGACCGCGTTGATGGTGTCGTCACCGGCGCCGGCTCGAACGGCCTCCGACGCCTTCCTGGTCGCGGCGTAGAGCGGCGTGCCGCCCGCCGGGATCAGCTGCTGGATGCGGGTGATGAGCTGCTCCCGCTGAGGGCCGAGAGGTTCGAGCGCCATCTGCTGCCAGTAGACCTGTCCCTGCGCGGGAAACGTCCACAACCCGACCTGGTCGGCGTCGGACAGCTGGGACAGCCCGTTCACCGCCGCAGCCTGTGCGAGTTCCAGCCTCGTCTTACCTCCGCCCGCCGACTGTCCCATCGACCCGGATACGTCCAGCACCAGCAATACACGCGCAGGCTTGCGGAGGTCCGACCACGCGGCGCGGACCGCGGCCAGCACCGGCGGGCTGGGCGGGGACAGCGTGACGCCGACGTCTTCGGCCAGGTAATCGCTGTCGCTCACCGCCTTTCCTGGCCGTCCGTCGTAGGTGCGGAACCCCGCGTCGGTGAACAACACCTGCTGGGCCGGCTCGTGCAGGTAGGCCAGGAAGTCCTTGGCGCCGGCCTGCTTGCCCGCATCGGACCAGGGGGCCTGAAGGACGGCAAAGGGACTGTCGCTGTTCAGCGTCCCCTCCTTCGGATAGATCGCGACCAGCGGGACTCGCGGCTTGCCGTGCTGTCCCTTCGTCTCGAGGTCGCCGGTGGGGTTGCCCTCGTTGTAGTCCACGATGGACTTCTCCTCGACGGCCACCGCGCTGACATAGCCGAGCGCCGCTCCGGCATCGTCGGCCCGCTGCAGATTCGTCAAGAAGGTGAGCGCGGTGTCGCCGTAGTGCGCCACCGACTTCTCCACTCCGGCAACGAAATCGCGCACGCGCGGTTCCTTCAGCGCGTCCAGGGTGAGGTCGCTGGAAGTGCCGGTGGCGGCCACGAACGCTCCGATGGTCGCCGAAAGGCCGGACGTGGACACGTTGGGGTTGGTCTTGCCCAGCTTGAAGGCGCCCCATTCCGGATGGCCCTTGGAGGCCCAACCGCGCGGGTCGTTGGCGAGATTGAGCAGGTCCGACCATCCGATCGCCGCCTGCGGCCAGCCCAACGCCTTCGCCTTCGCCTCGGGCATCGCGAGGACGATCGGCGTGGAGACCACCGACTCGTTGTCGGCGGCCAGGATGTCCGGCCGGTCGTGCGACGCGCGATCGTGGCGCAACAGTTGCAGCCACGTTGACGCCGCAGGCGACCATGCATCGGGCGCCGGGCCCCAGGCCGCGTCCCAGCTGGCCTCGGTAAACCGGGACTCCGCGACGCCGGACGCCATTGCGGTGACCGAGATTCCGTAGCAGCTGCCGTTCACCTGGCGGTCGGACGAGTTGTATCTCTTGGCGACCGCGTCCATCAAGTCGGACTTCTCGACGGACGCCGCCACAACTACGGTGGTGCAGCCCGCTCGCGGGGGGTCGGGATTGTCGTCCGATCGCTGCCACCAGTAAACCGTGCCGATGACCATGAGTCCTGCAATTGCCGTGGCCACCAATGCCTTACCGTTGCTGCTCACGATGTGCCCCCTCTCAGAGCGGCACGTTCGTTCGCGTTTGCGGACGCCGTCGTGCCGCTGATCCAATGATCGGAGCGGTCAGCGAAACGAGGAAGAGGAAAACGTCTCTGGCCCGAATTTCCTTGCATGATTCATAGATTCACCGACGACCTGGTCTGAACCGTTCCGGGTTTGATGCCGCTTCCTTCTGTGAGAAGGATGCTGATTATGTCCAAGCACTACCCGGTCGAGCAGCGTGAGCGTGCGGTGAAGATGGTGCTCGATCACCTCGATGAGTATCGGTCGGTGTATGCCGCCTGCCAGGCGATCGGCCCGAAGGTCGGTGTCGGTGCGGAGTCGCTGCGCCGCTGGGTGTTGCAGGCTCAAGTTGATGCCGATCGGCGTCCGGGCGCCACGACTGCCGAGCAGCAGCGCATCAGAGAACTCGAGCGTGAGAACCGAGATCTCAAGGAAGCCAACGAGATTCTGAAGGCAGCCTCGATTTTCTTCGCGCGGGAGCTCGACCCGCGCCACCGCTGATTTGCGGATTCATCGACCAGATGCGGGCCCGCGGATTCCGAGTCGAGTCGATTTGCCGGGTGCTCACTGAGCATGGCGTGCAGGTCGCCCCACGCACGTACCGCAACTGGAAGACCGCCGCCCCGTCGGCGCGGACCGTCACCGACGCCGGGCTCACCGACGCGCTGCGGGCCACGATCGGCGCCCCGGAGGGCATGTATGGCCGGCGCAAGATGACTGCCTATCTGCGCCGCCAGGGCTATCGGGTCGCGGCGTGCACCGTGGACCGGCTGATGCGCGATGAGGGCCTGTCCGGCGTGATCAGGGGCCGCCGACACCGCACCACCATCCCTGGTAAGGATGCACGCCGGGCACCGGATCTGCTTGACCGGGATTTCACTGCAGCCGCGCCGAATCGGAAATGGGTCACCGATTTCACCTACACCCGAACGTGGTCGGGATTCGTCTACGTGGCCTTCGTCGTGGACTGCTATTCGCGGGCCATCGTGGGCTGGCACGCGGCCACCGTCAAGGACACCGCGATGGTCACCACGGCGTTGAAGATGGCGTTGTGGCGGCGTGATCACGCCG
>JAVRPX010000516.1:0-7486 GCA_032161985.1 Mycobacterium sp. | reverse complement strand
GACGGCCTTCTGGGCGGCGACCACACCGACGGCTCCGATCAACGCGACGGCACCGAACACCCAAAACACCACTGCCTCTGGCGTCGAGGTGTGCCCGGCGACGTCGGCGGGCACAGCCGCGAGGAAGTCGAGCCTCACCGCATATCCTCTGGGACTTTTTCTGCTCCTTGCGTGCGCGAAACCGGTTTGATCTTCCCGAGGTAGTAGTCCTCATCGGTGCTGCCCGGTTCCATCGCATGCGGCGGAGGCAGCATCCCTGGCTGCATAGGCGCGAGCAGTTTGTCCTTGCCCCAGATCAGGTCGGCGCGGTTGTCGTCCGCCATCTCGTACTCGTTCGTCATCGTCAGTGCCCGGGTGGGGCAGGCTTCGATGCATAACCCGCAGCCGATGCAACGCAGATAGTTGATCTGGTAGACGCGGCCGTAACGCTCGTTGGGCGAGAACCGTTCATTTTCGGCGTTGTCCGCGCCCTCGACGAAGATGGCATCGGCCGGGCACGCCCACGCGCACAGCTCACAGCCGATGCACTTCTCCAACCCGTCGGGATAGCGGTTGAGCTGATGTCTGCCGTGGTAGCGCTTGGCGACCGGGCCGGGTTTCTCCGGGTACTGCTCGGTGAGCCGCTTCTTGAACATCGTGCCGAACGTGACTCCGAATCCCGCGATGGCATCGAGGAATTTAGGCATCGGTTTTCTCCTTTGTCGGCAGGGGTGGCACCGGGAACACGCCCGCATCCACGGCCTGCTCGGGGATCTTCCGAATGTTCCTGGCCCGCACGGTTCTCCACAGCGCGAACAGGATGATCAGCGCGACCACGGCGCCCACGGTGATCAGTCCGGTGGCGACCTGGCCATAGCCCTGGTTGCGCAGGCTGCGGGCGCTGGAGACGATCATGATCCAGACCAGCGAGACCGGGATCAGCACCTTCCAGCCGAGTGCCATGAATTGGTCGTAGCGCATCCGCGGCAGCGTTCCCCGCAGCCAGAAGAACAGGAACATGAATGTCCAGACCTTCGCGATGAACCACAACAGCGGCCACCAACCCGTGTTGGCGCCGTCCCACATGTTGATTGGCCACGGCGCGTGCCAGCCGCCGAAGAACAACGTGGTCGCCAGCGCCGAAACCGTGAACATGTTGACGTACTCGGCGAGCATGAACATCGCGAACTTGATGGACGAGTATTCGGTGTGGAACCCGCCGACGAGCTCTCCCTCGGCTTCGGGCAGATCGAAGGGGGCCCTGTTGGTTTCGCCGACCATCGAGGTTACGTAGACCAGGAACGACGGCAGCAGCGGGAAGACGTACCAGAGTCCGGCTTGGCTGGCGACGATGCCCGACGTCGACATCGTGCCCGCGTAAATGAAGACCGCGGCGAATGACAACGCCATGGCGATCTCGTACGAGATCACCTGTGCGCTGGACCGAAGCCCACCCAGAAGCGGATAGGTGGAGCCGGACGCCCAACCTGCCAGCACGATTCCGTACACACCGATCGATGTCACGGCGAGCACGAACAGCACCGCGACAGGCATGTCGGTCAGCTGCAATGCGGTTCGGTGGCCGAACACCGACACCTCACCGCCCATCGGGATGACGGAGAACGCGATGAACGCGGGAACCACGGAGATGACCGGCGCCGCAAGGTAGATGAACTTGTCCACCCCGGCGGGAATGAGGCCCTCTTTGAGGGCCAGCTTGACGCCGTCGACCAGCGACTGCAGCAGTCCCCACGGTCCGACACGGTTCGGGCCCGGACGCATCTGCATGTAGCCGAGGAGCTTGCGCTCGAGGAGGATCGCCACCAACAAGGACAGCATCAGGAACACGAAGATCCCGAGCGCCTTGGCGAGGATCAGCCACCACGGGTCATGGCCGAAGAGCGTGGGATCGGGGTACGTCATCGCAGGTGTCATGATGATGCCCGCCCGATCGAGACGACCTCGCCCGCCGTCACCCCGAGTTGCGGGTACACCGCAGAGCTGGGGGAGTTCAGGGGCAACCAGACGGTGTCGTCGGCCATTTCGGTGATCGCCAGCGGAAGAGTGATCGTGCCGCGATCGGTGCTCACACTCACGAGATCGTCTTCTCCTGCGCCGATCTCGGCGGCGGTGGCGGGCGAAAGTCGTGCGACTGGCTGCCGTGCAGTGCCTGCCAGGTGCGGTTCCCCGTCCTGCAGCCGTCCGTCGTCGAGCAGCATCCGCCAGCCTGCCAGCACCGCCTGCCCCTTACCGGGTCGGGCGGGCTGCGACGGCGCCACATTGGGGGCATCCGGTCGCGGGCCGCTCCACAATCCGAGCCGGGCCATCTCCTCACCGGCGACCAATGCGGACGACGCGTTCAGGTCGGAGCCGAATTCGTCGGCGAGGTAGCCCAGTACGCGCAGATCTGGAATCGCGTTGGTCTGCAGCGCTGGTTTGAACGGGCGAATCCGGCCCTCCCAGTTGACGAATGCGCCTGCCTTCTCGACGACCGGTGCGACTGGGAACACCACGTCGGCGAGGGCGCTCACCGCGCTCTCCCGTAGTTCGAGGCTGACCACGAACGGCGCGGCGTCGATCGCGGCCAGCGCCGCATCGGGATCCGGCAGGTCAGCCAGTTCGACGCCGCCGACGAGCAGAGCGCCCAGTTCGCCGCTTCGCGCTGCGTCGAGGATCCCCGCGGTGTCGCGGCCGGGAGTGGATGGCAGATCGTCGACATTCCATGCAGCGGCGGTCTGTTCGCGCGCCGACGCATCGCTGAGCGGACGACCGCCGGGCAAGAGGCCGGGCAGCACACCGGCCTCGAGGGCGCCTCGCTCACCGGCCCGGCGCGGAATCCATGCCAGCCGGGCGCCCGTCGCCGCCGCCAATCTGCTTGCGGCCGAGAGTGCTCCTGGCGAGGTGGCCAGCCGCTCGCCGACCAGAATGACCGCGCCGGGCAGCTTCAAGTGGTCGTCGTCGGCAAAACCGTCCAGAGCCGCCGCCTCGCCGCCCGGTGCTGTCTGAACCAGTTGTCCCCGCAGTTTGGTCAGTGCGCGGGTGGCGAAGGGCGCAATGGACTTGACTTGCAACCCCTTCTTGCGCACGGCCTTGCGCAGCCGCAGGAAGACGATCGGCGATTCCTCCTCGGGCTCCAGCCCGGCCAGCAGTACCGCAGGCGCGTTCTCGAGATCGGTGTAGGTCACCGTCATCGGCTGGCCCGCCACATGTGTGGCAAGGAAGTCGGCTTCCTCGGCGCTGTGCGCACGCGTGCGGAAGTCGATGTCGTTGGTGCCCAGAATCATTCGGGCAAACTTGGAGTAGGCGTATGCGTCTTCCACGGTCACCCGGCCACCGACGAGCACTCCCGTGCGTGCACCCGCCGCGGCCAGGCCGGCGCTCGCGACGTTGAGAGCTTCCGACCATGAAGCGGGCCGCTGCGAGCCGTCCTCGTCGCGGATCAGCGGGGTGGTGATGCGGTCACCCTGGGTGGCGTAGGCGAACGCCCAGCGACCCTTGTCGCAGTTCCACTCCTCGTTGACCTCGGGGTCGTCACCGGCCAAGCGGCGCAGGACTTTTCCGCGGCGATGGTCGGTGCGCTGTGCGCATCCGGACGCGCAGTGCTCGCACGCGCTCGGGCTGGACACCAGGTCGAACGGCCGGGCCCGGAATCGGTACGCAGCGCTGGTGAGCGCCCCAACCGGGCAGATCTGAACCGTGTTGCCGGAGTAATACGACTCGAACGGCTCCCCCGGGGCGATCCCGACCTGTTGCAGCGCACCGCGTTCGAGCAGGTCTATGAACGGGTCACCGGCGATCTGCTCGGAGAACCGGGTGCAGCGGGCGCACAATACGCAGCGCTCCCGGTCCAGCAACACCTCGGACGAGATGTTGATGGGTTTGGGGAACGTCCGCTTGACGTCCTCGAATCGGGTTTCCACCCGCCCGTTGGACATCGCCTGGTTTTGAAGGGGGCATTCGCCGCCCTTATCGCACACCGGGCAGTCCAGCGGGTGGTTGATGAGAAGCAGCTCCATCACCCCGTGCTGCGCCTTATCGGCGGACTCGGAGGTGTTCTGGGTGCGCACCACCATGTCGGGCGTGCAGGTGATGGTGCACGACGCCATCGGCTTGCGTTGGCCCTCCACCTCGACAAGGCATTGCCTGCATGCGCCGACCGGATCGAGCAACGGGTGGTCGCAGAACCGTGGGATCTGGACACCGATCAGCTCAGCGGCCCGAATCACCAAGGTGCCCTTCGGCACACTGATCTCCACGTCGTCGATGGTGAGGTTCACCAACTCAACATCGGGCTGGTCTGAAGTGGTGTCGGTATCGGCGGTCTGCGTCATCTAGACACCCACCCCTTCCGTGGCCATCAGCGTGGAGGCGTGCGGGTCGAACGGACAGCCGCCGGACAGGTGCGCTACGTACTCGTCGCGGAAGAACTTGATCGACGAAATGATCGGGCTGGCGGCGCCGTCGCCCAACGCGCAGAACGACTTTCCAAAGATGGTGTCGGAGATGTCGAGCAGTTTCTGGATGTCGCCCTCGGTGCCCGTTCCGGTCTCGAGGCGTTCGTAGATCTGCGCCAGCCAGTAGGTGCCCTCCCGGCACGGCGTGCACTTGCCACACGACTCGTGCGCGTAGAACTCGGTCCACCGGCGCACCGCGCGCACCACACAGGTGGTCTCATCGAAGATCTGCAATGCCTTGGTGCCCAGCATCGACCCAACCCCTGCCATGCCCTCGTAATCCAGTGGCACGTCGAGGTGTTCGTCGGTCAGCAGCGGCGTCGACGAGCCGCCCGGCGTCCAGAATTTCAGCGAGTGTCCGGCGCGGACACCGCCCGCATAGTCCAGCAGTTCCTGCAGCGTGATTCCCAGCGGCGCCTCGTATTGCCCGGGGGTCGTGACGTGACCGGACAGCGAGTACAGCGTGAAACCGGGTGACTTCTCCGAGCCCATCGACCGGAACCAGTCCGCGCCGTTGACCAGAATCGGCGGCACGCTGGCGATGGACTCCACGTTGTTGACCACGGTGGGGGAGGCGTACAGGCCGGCGACGGCGGGGAAGGGAGGGCGTAGCCGCGGCTGTCCGCGCCGCCCTTCCAGCGAGTCCAGCAACGCGGTCTCCTCGCCGCAGATGTAGGCGCCTGCGCCTGCATGCACGATCAGTTCGAGATCGAAGCCGGACCCTTTGATGTCCGTGCCCAGGTAGCCCGCTTCATACGCTTCGGTGACCGCGGCCTGCAGACGTCGCAACACCGGGACGACCTCACCGCGTACGTAGATGAAGGCGTGGTGCGCCCGGATCGCATACGCCGCGATGATGACACCCTCGACCAGGAAGTGCGGCGTCGTCAGCATCAGCGGGATGTCTTTGCACGTGCCGGGTTCCGACTCGTCGGCGTTGACCACGAGGTAATGCGGTTTGGCGCCCGCGCCGGTGTCGTCCTGGGGGATGAAGGACCACTTGGTGCCTGTCGGGAAGCCAGCCCCACCGCGGCCCCGCAGACCAGAGTCCTTCACCAGCGCGATGACATCGTCGGGGTCCATCCCGAGGGCGCGGTCGAGCCCGCGGTAGCCGTCGTGGCGGCGGTACGTGTCCATCGACCAGGGCTCGGGCTCGTCCCAGAACCGGCTCAGGACGGGAGTCAGTTGCGTCATTTCTTGGATTCCGTTGCGTCCGGGTCGGTTTCGGGCTCGTTCGGCTTGGTCGGCACAGTGGCAGACGGCCCCGGCGCGGGTTCGTCCTTGGTCGCCTCGGCAGCCACCTCGGCGTCGTTCTGGCCGTTGTGAGAGGCCGCCGTTTCAGCCGGGTCGGGCGCTTCCATGCCCTTTTCCTTCGCGATCCGCAGTCCGGCCAACGTCGCGTCCCCGACCGACGTCTGCGTGGCGGCGGCCTCTGGATCGGGAAGGCCGGCAAGGACTCTCGAGGTCTCCTTGAAGGTGCACAACGGCGCACCGCGGGTCGGCAGAGGTGGCTGGCCCGCGCGCAGTTCGTTGACGAGGTCGCGGGCCGATGACGGTGTCTGGTTGTCGAAGAACTCCCAGTTGACCATCAGGACCGGTGCGTAGTCGCATGCGGCATTGCACTCGATGTGCTCGAGCGTGACTCTGGGCCCTCCGTCAACGGACTCCGATGTCTCGCCCGCGTGAAGGCCCAGATGATCCTCCAGCGCTTCGAGAATCGCGTCGCCGCCCATGATCGCGCACAGCGTGTTGGTGCACACCCCGACCAGATATTCACCCGTCGGCGTGCGGCGGTACATCGAGTAGAAGGTGGCCACGGCGGTGACCTCGGCGTCGGTCAATCCCAGCTGCCGCGCGCAAAAGGCGATGCCCGCAGAGGTGAGACAGCCATCTTCGGACTGCACGAGGTGCAGCAGCGGCAACAACGCCGACCGGCCCTGCGGATAGCGGGCGATGACCCCTTGCGCGTCGGCCGCCAGACGCGCCTGGACGTCGGCCGGATAGGTTTTGGGTCCGTGGATGGGTGGGCCGGGCTCATCTGGCCGCTGGCCCAGCTCGATGAAGATGCTCAACGTTGCCCTCGCCTCTTCGCGCAAGCGCTCATCAGCAGTCTCTTCTTCGCGCAAGCGCTCATCAGCGGTCCACGCCCCCCATTACCGGGTCGATCGACGCCACGGCGGTGATGGCGTCGGCGACCATGCCGCCCTCGCACATGGCCGCCACGGCCTGAAGGTTGTTGAACGACGGATCGCGGTAGTGCACCCGGTAGGGACGGGTGCCGCCGTCGGAGACCATGTGGACACCGAGCTCTCCACGCGGCGACTCGACCGCGGTGTACACCTGGCCGGCGGGGACCCGGATGCCCTCGGTGACGAGTTTGAAGTGGTGGATCAGCCCCTCCATCGAATGGCCCATGATCTTGGCGATGTGTTCGGGCGAATTGCCGAGCCCGTCCGGCCCCAGCTTGAGGTCGGCGGGCCATGCCAGCTTCTTATCCTGGATCATCACCGGTCCCGGCTCCAGTTTGTCCACGCACTGTTCGATGATCTTCAGCGACTCGTGCATCTCCTTGACCCGGATCAGATAGCGGCCGTAGGAATCACAACCGTCGTCGGTGATGACGTCGAACTCGTAGTTCTCGTATCCGCAGTACGGCTGCGCCCTGCGTAGGTCGTGGGGGAGGCCGGTGGACCGAAGGCAGGGACCGGTGATCCCCAGCGCCATGCACCCGGTCAGATCCAGATAGCCGATGCCCTGAGTGCGGGCCTTCCAGATGTAGTTCTCGCTGAGCAAGTCCTCGAGATCTTTCAGCCGCTTGGGCATCAGCTTGAGCATGTCGCGGATCTGCGGGACAGCCTCGTCGGGTAGGTCCATCGCCACACCGCCGGGCCGGATGTAGCTGTTGTTCATCCGCAGGCCGGTGATCGTCTCGAAGATCGACAGGATCTGCTCGCGCTCGCGGAACCCGTAGAACATGGCGCCCATCGAGCCCAACTCCATGCCGCCGGTGGCCAGCGCGACCAGGTGGCTGGAGATGCGGTTGAGCTCCATCA
>JAVRPX010000515.1:0-2533 GCA_032161985.1 Mycobacterium sp. | reverse complement strand
AGCACCTGACACAGGAGATGGCAGGCGGCGACGAGCTGGAGGCGCTGTCGCACGAATTACGTGGTAAAGGCGCATAACTGAGGCCAGCGGGCCCCGCCGACCGACCGGTCGGTGGGGCCTTGCTCGTCAGAAACGTTATGCGATCGTTCACCTGGGCGGCAGTGTGCCCGCCCAGCCCGCATCCCAACGAGACGGCACAATGGGGACGTGCACACAGAACCTGAAGCGAAAGCTCACACGCCGGTCTGGCGTGACCCGCTGTCGGCGGGGTTCCGGGCGCACCGCCATCTGTTGCTGCTGCGGCTCCGGTGGCACGAACGCCGCGCTGCCCCCGAAGGCGACCGGCGACGCCCGCAGAACGACGCGCGCCCCGCGCGACGGCGACCGCTACAGCGGAATCACCGCTAGCCCTGCATCGCCGGTGGTCCCGACGTAGACGGCGTTGCGCGCGGCATTGATCATTACTACCCGCGGCTCGTCCTTCGGATGCCCGAGCGTCGCGGTGCTGACGACGGACCTGGATGCGGTGTCGATGATCGACGCAATCCCGTACTCGTTCAGTACTATCAGGCGGTCGCCAGCAGGGCTGATCGCGATGAATTGCGGGTTGGCGCTCCGACATTCGTCGATGCCGGTCTGCGAAAGCGCGATGTCGTGGACAACCTCGTTGAGTCGTGTATCGACCACCGAAACCCAGCCGACCTCGGTTGCCTCGTCCGCGGACAGTCGCACGCCCTGAATGGCCACGTACAGGTATCGGCCGTCGGGGCTCAGTACCGCGGCGGTCGGAATGCTGCGCAGCTGTCGATCCGGCGACGCGTCAATCCTGATCTGCGCCACCACGTTCAACGTCGACGTGTCCACCACCTCCAGGCGGCCATCGAGGTCGTCGATGTCGAGGTACAACTGACCGCTACTGCCCGCCAGGATCGGCTGACGAATGAACGCGGGGGCATCGTTCAAACCAAAGGAACCGAGTTCTTGGCCCGTGTCGGCCTCGAGGATCACCACCCCTGCCGTGACATTGGTGTGCCCCAGACGATCGTCGGCGCACACGTAGATGCGCTCGCCGGCTGAGAACATGGCTATCGAATCACCGCCGGACACGGTTCCGGCCAGTACGCGTTCGTCGGGATCGAGGATGAGGACCGCGGGATTAGCGGCGCCCGTCATCAGTGCATACAGCCGTGATCCATTGGGGCTGAGGGCAATCGCGGTGGGTGTGCCGTGGCCGACGGGGGATGTTCCCTCCAACCGAAGCGAATCCACGACCCGGTTGCGGGTCGGGCTGCCCTCGCTGATATCGACGACGCGGATGGTGGCCGCATTGCGATCTGCGACGTAGAGCCGCGACGAATCGGGACTGGCCGCAAGGCTCGTCGGGACGACATCGGCAAGATGTGCGATGGTCTTGACCACTGTGTTGGCTTCGGTATCGACCACCTTGACCGTCCACGTGTCCGTTCCGTCGGAGGTCGCGACGTACGCATACCGGCCATCGCGCGAGATTGCGATATCGCGCACGGGGCCAACCCCCGCGACTGTGTGCACCGGCGCGATGTTTGCGTCCCGCTCGTCGGACGCGTGCGTGTTCGCCGGCCGGGCAGCGGTCGCCGACGACCCATCGCCACGCCGCCGGAACACCGACCGAAACGCCACGAGGATGGCCGAGACGACACCGAACCAGCCTCCCGACGCCGACACCTGGTCCGGCGCGGACATCTTTATCGCGATCGGGGGCAACGTTCCGACGCTGGTGGGGGCGATCTCGCCGCGGTTGGCGGGAGCGATCGGCGGTTCTGCCGACATCGCGATCGCTACTCCCAACGCGAGCGCCAAAGCACCCGCCCGCTCGATGTTTCTTGTTGCGCCCAACGCCTTCATCTCCTATCAGTTCCCCGAAGGTCACGGAGTTTGCTCCGTCACCGCAGGGTAGGGACGCACGCCGCTGGAAAACACGCGTAGTCCACTACCTGTTTCGAGCCGCTGCAGGTCAGCCACGGGGAGCGAGGTCGGCAACAGTTTGCTCGTATGCTGTGAGAAAACTCGGCGGGGCTTTAAGATTCGCGAATGGCCATTGAATGGCGCACAGTCCCGCGCGGGCAGTCGCTGGGCCTTTTGGAGTCGACGCTGAAAAGCAAGAACCGACTGGGCGCAGTGCTTGCCGGCTCGGCCGGAGTCGGCAAAACAGTGCTCGCTCGGCACGCCGTTGACCGGTTTGCTCAGCGGCACGGCAGCGTATCCGTCCAATGGCTGGCCGGCACCGCATCGGCCCGCCAGATCCCGTTCGGCGCATTCAGCCACCTGGTCGACGTCGCGGGGGTCGGCGACTCCCCGACGTTGTTGCGCTCGGCCCGCGCGTCGCTGCTGCAGCATGGCGGGCAGGGACTGCTGCTCGCCATCGACGATGCCCATCACTTGGACAATCTCTCCGCGACACTCGTGCACCAACTAGCGTTGACCGGCTCGGCGCGGTTCGTGATCACGGTCAGGGCGGGCGAGCAAACCCCCGATGCGATCACGTCGCTGTGGA
>JAVRPX010000514.1:0-4103 GCA_032161985.1 Mycobacterium sp. | reverse complement strand
GTGCTGGTTCACCAACGTCCGCAGCTGTGTCGGCCAGCGTGATTGGGACCGGCTGCGCCGCATGGTCTATCGACGCGCGAAGGACAGGTGCGAGGCGTGCGGCGCCGGTCGCGACCCGGACGTCGGCAAGTGGCTGGAAGCGCACGAGCGCTGGGAGTACGACGAGGGCACTCGCACCCAGCGGTTGAGACGGATCGTCTGCTTGTGCAGTTTCTGTCACGAGGTAACGCACTACGGGCTGGCCTGCGTCCGCGGACGTGACGAACTTGCGCTACGGCACCTGATGTATGTCAATCGGTGGTCGGGCCGCACGGCCAAACGCCATGTCGAAGCGGCGTTCACACAATGGGAGAAGCGCTCAGAGGTTCACTGAAGCTTGGACCCGGGACTGCTGCTCGATGCCGGAATACAAGTGCGGAACCCCCCGACCCCGAAGACAGAGACATGATCGCGTTCGCAATGCAGACCAGCATCGACCAGTCCAGAGACGTCTGGCGACCCGGCGCGGGTTGATAACGGTGTCGCGTCAGGGTTCGCGGCGCAGTGACTCGACCCAAGACCCGGGAAATCAACGTTCGTTACCGACCGAAAGCTCAGCAAATCGCTGGTGGGCCAGGCGTTCTGCTGTCTGCGCGCTGCCCAGGTCCATGCCGAAGCCATGTCCGTCCCGCCGACAACACTCACGTTATCGGCAGCGGCTTCACGATCATCCCGTCCTTGGTCGGTGTTGTGGTCGCTGCCTACTGATCGCGCCTACTTAGGCATCATTGGGCGACGACACTCAGTTCATTAGTTGCAAACCCGTGCCGACCCGACCCCTGCCGTTGATGAGCTGTAGTCATTACCACGATATCTGATCCAGAACACGGACAATCCCGTACGTCACCGCGACCTCGGCCGCTGCGGTCAACCCAATATAGAAGGGAGACAGCCGATTAAACCACCGCCCGGCGAACCCAACGGCCGCTCATCGGAACTCTCGGCGGCGACTATTTTCGCCTCGGCGACGGGGCCTTCATCCTCGGGCGCGGCGGATCATGGTGTTGGCTCAGGAAGTCTCGGCGTTCCTCTTCTGCGCAGCTGCGGTGTCGGCTTCACGGGAGTAATTCGGATCCGTCGCGAGGCGGCTGCGCTGTGCGCCGTGCACGAAGTAGACCACCAAGCCGATGGCCATCCACACGAAGAACCGGACCCATGTCGCGCTGGGAAGATTCAGCATCAGGTAGAGAGCGGTGAGCACGGCGAGCACAGGCACAACCGGGACGCCAGGGCAACGAAACGCACGTTTCAGATCAGGACGAGTGCGGCGCAGCACCACTACCCCGACGGCGACGAGCACAAAGGCGAACAACGTACCGATGTTCACCAGTTCCGCGAGTTCGGTCAACGGTACAAACGTCGCTATCGCGGCGACGACGCCGCCAGTGAGGATCGTCGTGCGGACCGGTGTGCCGAACCGGGGGCTGACTTTCGCGAAGGCCGGGGGGAGCAACCGGTCCCGGCTCATCGCGAAGAACACCCGGCTCTGACCGAGCATCAGAATCATCATTACCGTCGTCAGTCCGACGAGAGCGCCGATCGAGATCACGGTGGCGAAAACCGGGTGACCTACCGAACGGAATGCCTCCGCCAGAGGAGCTTCGACCTTGATGTCGGTGTACTTCACCATCCCCGTCACGACGAGTGACACCGCGACGTAGAGCACCGTGCAGATCCCCAGCGACGCGAAAATGCCGATGGGCATGTCCCGCTGAGGTTTCTTGGTCTCCTCGGCGGCAGTCGCGACAATGTCGAACCCTATGTACGCGAAGAACACCAGGGCCGCGCCGGCAAAGATTCCACTGACTCCGAATGCGCCGGGCGCGAAGCCCAAGTCCTGCAACAGCGACGAAGTGGCCTTCGCGCCCGCGGCGGCTTCCGAGCCGGAAGGCGGCACGAAAGGCGAGTAATTGCTCGACTTGATGAAGAACACGCCGGCCACAATCACCAACAGCACGATGCTGACCTTGATGACCACAAAGACTAAATTGACCTGCGAGGAGATCTTGATCCCCAAACTGATGACGGCGGTGAGGATCAGCACGATTGCGGCCGCTATCAAGTTATGACCGTCGCCGTAGGCGAAATCCGGGATCGCGATCCCGGCCCCCTTCATCACGTCAGCGAAGTAGTTCGACCACCCCACGGCGACCGTGCTAGCCCCTAGAGCCAACTCCAGAATCAGATCCCAACCGATGATCCAGGCGACGAGCTCACCCAGGCTCGCGTAGGAAAACGTATACGCCGAGCCCGCCACCGGCACAGTACTTGCGAATTCCGCGTAGCAGAGCGCAGCCAGCGCACAGGCGATACCGGAGAACAGGAAGGAGAGCGCGACCGCAGGCCCTGCCTTCTCCCCGGCGGCCTCCCCGGTCAGCACGAAGATGCCGGTGCCGATGATCACGCCGACGCCGAACACCGTCAGCTGCAGAGGACCCAGCTCTTTGCGTAGCTGATGCTCGGACTCCTCGGTGTCCGCGATGGACTGCTCAATGGTCTTCGTGCGCGTCAGATTCATTGGCGGTCCATTCTCGTCGCAGTCACGACAGAGCCTCGAATTGAAACCAGGGGCTCAGACATCACGGGAAATACCCCGCTAATCGGGCCGATAAACGAAGCCGTCAGGACGGCCTTCGTCGATGCTGCGCGCCCGACGTTGTCCCAGCTTCGAGCTGTAGGGTCTAGGTCGTCGGACCGACGTGGTCACCAGCTTCGTCGACATCATCAACACCCCCGGCCGACCGGCCTCCACTGACCAACAACGGCTCGGCCTACACCGCACGATTCACCCACGGCCACAACGAATTCGAACTGCTCCTACAAGCCCTTGGTGTTACTCAACTGGCAGCGGTAGAAGGGGGGTTATCAACGACGCGATGGGCGGCTAAGCCGGTAAACGTCGATTTCTTCCGGCAGCCCCTTTAGACGTCGTGGCCCGAGGCTGTCGAAGGCTAATTCCGAACCAGCCGACAGATCACGCACCGTTCGACGGTATTTTCCTGGCTTGCGTTGAAGGGTAAGTCAGCCGCCGTACAGGTCTTCGGCGTCGACCCGGACGCGCGCCGAGCGGACCGACCGGCCGAAGATCGCGACGATTGAAGCAGCGGTGAGCTGACGTTTCGTCGCGTAAGCGGCGGGCAAATCTGAAAACGGGCACTGGGTGTTGGTCGGCCAACGCACAATGCCAAGGCCTCGCGAGTTCTGCACCCGTACCCGAGCCTGCGAGGCCGCCACTTTACGAGCACGAGGCGATCAACCGGCTCGACCCGCCGGCTTGTTGGCTCGACGAGGTGCGTCACGCACAGGGTGCCCAGCGCAATCACAGTAAACGGTCGATCCGGTGCGGATGACTGTGTAGATGAACGGTCCCGGCTGCTTCGCCTCCGCCGCTATCGCCCGAATTCGCGATGAATCGATTCGCCGCGTCTTGCGCTGTGATTTCAGCGTTCGAGATGCAGAATATGCGGGCCGCCACTGTGATCACCGACTGCCGCTCAATCGCGTTTCGTCAAATGTGGTCATCCTTGATAGCTTCTGCACGTCCCCAAGATCGGGCTCCTCGTGGCCGGGTCATCGCGAGCCCAACTGTCAGCGCTCGTACAGCAGTTCCAAGAAAACCGGCCCCACCACTAGGCCCCCAGTCGGATGGGGGCTGAATTTGATTGTCTCGCAATAACTCTCGAAGTAGTCCGACGAGTCCAAGTCGTCGAGCGCGTGCAGGTCCTGGCTGACGGCGTCGCAGCTCTCCGCTTGGCGGCAGCACCCTGCGCGGAAGATCCGGGCTGAGCCGCAATTCTGTTATCAACGATGTTCAAGCACCCGGTTCTCAAGTCCTGGTTGGCGGGTGGCTCTGAGCTGAGCGACGCCGGACATCCGACCTAGCAGTGCACCACGACCCTCGTAATGCACTCCTCATTTCCGCGCTCGAAGTAGACGGTCACGAGGAGGCACGCCTTGCACGCATTGAGCAGGACCTCTGCAAAGGCACCCTCGTTGCTGCGGAAAGCCCGCCTGTCGCCACAGCAGCCCGAGAGCACGAAACCCTCGAATCGGCCGAAACAGTC
>JAVRPX010000513.1:0-5225 GCA_032161985.1 Mycobacterium sp. | reverse complement strand
AGATACCCTCCTCGATCAGCGACTCCACCGAGTTGCGCATGTGCACGAACGCCGATGTGTTCAGCGCCATGTCGACATCGCTGCCCTCCCGGCTCTCGCCCATCATCGCAATGCGGTACAGCTCAGGAGTTTTCAAGGCAAACCGAACATAGGCAAGGCCCTGCGCCCGCAGCACGTCGATCATCGAAGGTTGATCGGCCGCGACGCGCTGCATCTCCTCGTCGAGCTTCTCGAAGTACCGGGCACACACCGCGTCCAGCAGGGTGTCCTTGTCCGCGAAATGCAGATAGATCGACGGCGGTGTTACCCCGACCCGCTGCGCCACCGACCGGATGGACACCGCCTTGGCGTGACCGGTTTCCAGCAGCAGTTCGGTGGTCGCGTCGAGGATCTCCTCGCGCAATTGCTCACCTGAACCGCGCGGTGCGCGGCGTCGTTTCATCGAGATCCGACTGGCTCTGTCACCGACGACACGTCTTCGTCGTGCGCCTCGCTGATGCCAATGCGTTCGTGCAGCCGCGCAAGTGGTTTGGGCGCCCACCAGTTCCACCGGCCGAGCACATGCATGAACGCAGGCACCAGCAGCATACGGACCAGCGTCGCGTCGGCGAGCACCGCAAGAGTCATCCCCACGCCCATCATTCGCATGAACGACACCTGGGCGGCAATCAGCGCGGCGAATGAGATCGACATGATCAGCGCCGCGGCCGTGACGACGCGGGCGGTCCGAGCCAGGCCGAGCGCGACGCTTTCGTCGTTGTCCGCGCGGGTCTTGCCTGACTTCAGCCAGTATTCCCGAATACGCGAAACAAGGAACACCTCGTAGTCCATGGACAGCCCGAATGCGATGCAGAACAGAAGCACCGGCATGTTCGCCACCAGGGTTCCGGTGGGTGTCGTGCCCAATGCACCGAGGTGGCCATCCTGGAATATCCACACCAGTGCGCCGAACGCGGCGGTCAACGATAAGACGTTGAGCACCAACGCTTTCAGCGGCAATATCACGCTGCCGCTGAGCAGGAACAGCAACACGAAGGTGATCGCGGCGATGATGCCAAGCACCAGCGGCAGGCGGGAAGTGATCGATTCGGAGCTGTCCCTGTTGATCTGCGCGACACCGGTCAACTGCACCGGTTTGCCTGCCGGGGTGTTCACCGCGCGCAGCCGGTCGAGCTGGGTCTCGGACGCATCGGTGAACAGCGGCGCGGTGCTGCCGACCGTGAAGAAGGCGCTGCCGTCCTTGAGTCCGGTGGCCGCCGACGGCGGTCCAACCGGCCTGCCGCCTGCGAACGTGCCGCCCGGCGACGACACCGACGACACGTCGCGCACCTGCGACAGCTCCGACGCGTAGCGGTCCAGATCGGCGGGTGTGGTCCGTGAGGTGTCCGGAATGACGACGGTGACGTTTCGCGCGGAGTCGACGGCGAAGTTGTTGCGCAGTTCGTCGCCGACCTGCCGCGTCGACAACGACGTCGGCAGCACGCGGTCGTCTGGGAAGCCCCACTTGATGCCCAGGAACGGGGCGCCCAGCACCAACAGCAGTGCGACGACCGCGAGACCGATCGGAATCGCCCGGCGCATAACGAATTTCGTCGAAAAGTACCAGAACGTCTGCTCGATCGGCTTGCGCACCGGCTCGGGCCTGCCGAAGATCCGTCGTGCCAGCCGGCGCACGTCGAGCGAGTCGAGCCGGTCGCCGAGCAGCACGATCGCCGCGGGTGCCACCACGATCGCTGCGACGGCCGCGAACGCCACCACCGCGATGCCGGCATACGCGAACGACTTCAGGAAGTACATCGGGAACAGCACCATGGCGACCATCGACAGCGCGACCGTCATCGCCGAGAACAACACGGTGCGGCCCGCGGTCGCCATGGTGCGCACCAGCGCGCGCTCACGATCAGCACCGTCGGCTATCTCATCACGGAACCTGCTGATGATCAGCAGTGTGTAGTCGATGGCGAGCGCCAGGCCCATGGCGACGGAGAGGTTCATCGCGAAGATCGACACGTCGGTGACCAACGTGATGGCCCGCAGCACCGCCATCGACCCGAGAATCGCGAACCCACCGACGGCCAGCGGCAGCGCCGCGGCCATCAGTCCGCCGAACACCCAGACCAGCACCAGGAAGCTCAGCGGGATGGCGATCGATTCCATTGTCAACAGGTCCTTTTCACTCTGCCCGTTGATCTGCACGTAGGTCATCGCCTCGCCACCGGCGCGCACGGTGACGCCGTCGCGGTCATGCACGAGTTGGTCGGTCAGTGTCTTGGCGTGTTTCTGGGCCCCGCTCTCGCCGCCGGTCACGCCTGCGACGATCAGTCCGGTCCTGCCGTCCTTACTGATCAGCGCTGGCGCTGCGGGCGCAGGCGCTGTCCACGCGGACGTCACATCGGCCACATACGGCGACGACTTCAGCTGCGAGGCGAGATCGGTTCCGACGGCGCGGGCCGCCGATCCCTGCGCGCCGTCGGCAGCCTGGCTGTCAGTCACGCTGATCAACAGCTGCATGTCGCCCTGGCCGAACTTGTCGACCAGCACCTTGGTCGCCTGCGCCGACTCCGATGTCGGGTCCTGGAAGCCACCGGCGGACAAGTGCTTGGCGACCGGGATGCCGAAGATCCCGCAGGCCACCATGACAAGGACCGCGACCGCAATGATCCGTCGCGGTGCGGCAATCGCCAGCAGTGCGATTCGTTGCAGCACGTCGCGCCCTTCCGCCGATCACGTTTGAGATATCGCCGCTAACTTATCAGCGATAACTTAGGATGGTCAACGCGTGTCCCGTTTTGCGTAACTACGGTGCGACACGGCGTGGTGTTCACCAGGGAGCCGTTCACAGCGTTCTTACAGCCGCATAGGCTGCCGGACATGGCGGAGACCCAATTGAGCACCCCTACCACCACCTCGTTGGCCGATGCAGGCCTGCTCATCCTGCGTATCGGCGTCGGCGCAACGACGATTCAGGCCGGCCTGATAAAAGCCCTCGACTTCAACACCACCGTCGGTTTCATGGAGGCCGGCGGTTGGCGGCTGCCTAACTTCGCCGCTTTCATGGTGACCGCGGCAGAGATGGCCGGCGGCATAGGCCTTCTACTCGGATTTCTGACGCCACTGGCCGCGTGCGCCGTCATCGCGGCGATGATCGACGCCTGGGCGGTCAACGTCTCAGCGGCCGCGTTCTGGTCGCAACCGTTCAACGTCCCGTTCATGATCGCGGTCGGCGCCACGGCGCTCCTCTTTACCGGCGCAGGCAGCTACTCCGTCGACGCGAGGATCTTCGGACCCTGGCGGTTCGGCGCCAGGGTGGCGATGGGGCTGCTGATCCTGGCGATCGCCGCAGCGCTGCTGACCTGGATATTGCTGAACGGGACGAACCCGATCCACTTCACCGCCCCGGAAGGTGGGTGAATGGCCCCCTAAGATCCGCCGAGCACACGCAAAAGCCCCTCTTCATGGGCGTGTCGAGGGGTTTTGCGTCTGCTCGGCCTGGTTTGGGCTACTGGCGGGTAGCTGGTGAACCTACCCAGCGGTAATAATTGCCACCATTTTCCGAATCGTGACTCAAAGAACTCTTAATGGTGATGGTTACTGTCCAGTACATGTGGATCGACGACACCAGTGCTGATGTCATCAAAGTTGACTTCGAGGCGCTCTACCACGGCGATTTTCTGGTAGAGGGAGACACCTCGGAGCAGCTCGACGACGAGCACCCCCTACGCACCGCCGTCTGAGTAAGCGCGCGCCGTGCGGCGCGCGTTCACCTGCGACAACTGCCCAGCTCGGGCGTCTCGTCGATATCCCTATTCCTAAGCATTCCTAAGCCACGTTCTCTTCTGCCTCGGCCGCGACCATGTCGGCCAGCTGGCCGGTGATCAGCTCCTCGGCCTCCTCGACGATGCGCGACACCAGCTCGCCGACCGTCGGGATGTCGTCGATCAGGCCCATCGCAGTGCCCACAGACCAGATTCCCGCGTCCAGGTCGCCGTTCTCGAACACCTTGACCCCGCGTACGCCGGCGACCAGGTCCTTGACGTCGGGGAACTCGCCACCTCGGTTGAGGATCTCGACCACCTCACGCGATACCGCATTGCTGGCCACCCGCGCGGTATTGCGCAGCGGACGAAAGATCAGCTCGGTGTCCAGCTCGCTGCCAGCAACGATCGCTTCCTTGACGTTCTGGTGGATGGCGGACTCGACGGTGCACATGAACCGCGAGCCCATATTGATGCCGTCGGCACCCAGCGCGAGCGCGGCCACCAGACCGCGGGCATCGGCGAAGCCGCCCGAGGCGATCATCGGGATGTCGATCTTGGTCGCGGCCGCCGGGATCAGCACCAGGCCGGGGATGTCGTCCTCGCCGGGATGCCCGGCGCACTCGAACCCGTCGATGCTGATGCCGTCCACACCCAGGCTCTGCGCCTTGACCGCATGTCGCACCGAGGTGCACTTGTGCAGCACCTTGATCCCGTTGTCGTGAAACATCGGCAGGTGCGGCGCCGGGTTGGACCCCGCGGTCTCAACGATCTTGATGCCCGCATCGACGATCACCTGGCGGTATTCGTCATACGGCGGCGGGTTGATGGTCGGCAGGATCGTCAGGTTCACCCCGAACGGCTTATCGGTCAGCTCCCAGCACCTGTCGATCTCCTTCGCGAGATCGGCAGGCGTCGGCTGAGTCAGCGCGGTGATGAAACCGAGCGCCCCCGAGTTGGCCACGGCGGCAACCAGTTCAGCGCGGCCGACCCACTGCATGCCACCTTGCACGACGGGGTGCTCGACCCCGAACGTCTCGGTGAACTTCGTCGTGATGCTCATCTGTGCTCCTTGCTCTTCGCGCAAGCGCTCATCGCGGCGCCATCCGGATCGCGCCGTCGAGGCGGATCACCTCGCCGTTGAGCATCGGGTTCTCCACGATGTGCACGGCCAGTGCGCCGTACTCGTCGGGCTTGCCCAGGCGGCTCGGATGCGGCACCTGCTTGCCAAGCGATTCCTTGGCCGGCTCGGGCAGTCCCGCCAGCAGCGGGGTGTCGAACAGACCCGGCGCGATGGTGACGACGCGGATCAGCTCACGCGACAGGTCGCGGGCTATGGGCAGCGTCATGCCGACCACGCCGCCCTTGGACGCCGAATACGCGGCCTGACCGACCTGACCGTCGAACGCCGCCACCGAGGCAGTGTTGACGATGACGCCCCGCTCCCCGCCGATCGGCTCGGTCTTGGCC
>JAVRPX010000512.1:0-2632 GCA_032161985.1 Mycobacterium sp. | reverse complement strand
GGTGAGCACCTTGCGAAAGGTCTCCTCCTGGCGGCGGTTGCGGGGCGATTCTGTTATCGCAACCACTGGATCGCTGGACACATGTCCAAGTTATCTGACTCGACCTGCCATGGGCAAGTCCCAACCGGAAAACTGCACTACAACCGGCCGATAGCGCGCCCAACGCCAACCCCAGTCTTGCCTCGCGCCGCTGTCTGGGGCTATCGTTCGAGGAGACTCAGTCGGACAGTTGTCCAGCAAAGAAGCGGAGATTTGGGTATGGCCCTGCGCAACGATCGCCACAGTCAACTGCTCATCGACGGCAAGCTGGTGGCAGGCAGCGGGGGCACGTTCCCGACGATCAACCCGGCCACCGAAGAGGTGCTCGGCGTTTCCGCCGACGCGACCACCGACGACATCGGCCGGGCGATCGAGGCGGCCCGCCGCGCGTTCGACGACACCGATTGGTCGACCAACACCGAGTTGCGGGTGCGCTGCCTGCGTCAACTGCAGGAAGTCCTGACCAAGCACATTGAAGAATTGCGGGAGCTGACGATTTCCGAGGTGGGCGCGCCGGTGATGCTGACGTCGATGGCGCAGCTGGAGGGCCCGATCGCCGACCTCAGTTTCTGCGCCGATACGGCCGAGTCCTACCAGTGGACAACCGACGCCGGGATCGCTTCGCCGATGGGCATCAAGACCCACCGCACGATCGCCCGCGAAGCGGTCGGCGTGGTCGGCGCGATCACCCCCTGGAACTTCCCGCATCAGATCAACCTCGCCAAGCTCGGTCCGGCGTTGGCGGCAGGCAACACCATCGTCCTCAAACCAGCGCCGGACACCCCTTGGTGCGCGGCAGTGCTGGGTGAGCTGATCCTCGAGCACACCGACATCCCCGCGGGTGTCGTCAACATCATCACGTCGAGTGATCACGCGGTCGGCGCCCTGCTGTCGAAAGATCCGCGGGTGGACATGGTGTCGTTCACCGGGTCGACGAACACCGGTCGGGCGGTGATGGCTGACGGCGCCGCCACGCTGAAGAAAGTGTTCCTGGAACTCGGTGGCAAGTCGGCGTTCCTCGTGCTCGACGACGCGGATCTTGCTGGGGCCTGCTCGATGTCAGCCTTCACCGCATCGATGCACGCAGGGCAGGGCTGTGCGATCACCACCCGGCTGGTGGTACCCCGTGCTCGCTACGACGAAGCCGTAGAGGCGGCGGCCGCCACGATGGGGTCGATCAAACCAGGGGATCCAACGGACCCCGGCACTGTCTGCGGGCCGCTGATCTCGGCGCGGCAGCGGGACCGGGTGCAGGAGTACCTGGATTCGGCCACCCAGGAGGGCGGCACATTTGCCTGCGGCGGCGGCCGTCCCGCGGATCGCGACACCGGCTTCTTCATCGAGCCCACCGTGATCGCAGGACTCGACAACAATGCCAAGGTCGCGCGCGAGGAGATCTTCGGACCGGTGCTCACGGTCATCGCTCATGACGGCGACGACGACGCCGTACGGATCGCCAACGACTCGCCGTACGGGCTGTCCGGCACGGTGTTCTCCGCTGACGAGGAGCGCGCCGCGGGAATCGCCAGCCGGATGCGCGTCGGCACGGTCAATGTCAACGGCGGCGTTTGGTACTCGGCCGACATGCCGTTCGGTGGATACAAGCAATCCGGCATCGGCCGGGAGATGGGGCTGGCCGGGTTCGAGGAATACCTCGAGACCAAAGCCATTGCCACGGCAGCGAATTAAGGACGGAAGGGACGCTCATGGGTCTGTATGGGGATCAGTTCAAGGAGAAGGTGGCGATCGTCACCGGATCCGGTGGCGGTATCGGCCAGGCTTACGCCGAGGCGCTGGCCCGCGAGGGCGCTGCCGTCGTCGTCGCCGACATCAACACCGAGGGCGCGCAGAAGGTCGCCGACGGCATCAAGGGCGAGGGCGGCACCGCGCTCGCGGTGCGCGTCGACGTGTCCGATCCCGACTCCGCCAAGGAGATGGCCGCCAACACGCTGTCAGAGTTCGGCGGCATCGACTATCTGGTCAACAACGCGGCGATCTTCGGCGGCATGAAGCTGGACTTCCTCATCACCGTCGACTGGGACTACTACAAGAAGTTCATGAGCGTGAACCTCGACGGCGCGTTGGTGTGCACCCGCGCGGTGTACCGCAAGATGGCCAAGCGCGGCGGCGGGGCCATCGTGAACCAGTCCTCGACCGCGGCGTGGCTGTACTCGAACTTCTACGGCCTGGCCAAGGTGGGCATCAACGGCCTTACCCAGCAGTTGGCCACGGAGTTGGGTGGCCAGAACATCCGCATCAACGCGATCGCGCCGGGACCCATCGATACCGAAGCAAATCGGACCACGACTCCGCAGGAGATCGTCGCCGACATCGTGAAGAACATCCCGCTGTCGCGAATGGGTGAACCGGAAGACCTCGTCGGCATGTGTCTGTTCCTGCTGTCGGATCAGGCCAAGTGGATCACCGGGCAGATCTTCAACGTCGACGGCGGGCAGATCATCAGATGAGCAGCGACCCGAAGCTGGGGTACATCGGACTCGGCAACCAGGGTGCGCCGATGGCGAAGCGGCTCGTCGACTGGCCCGGTGGACTGATCGTGTTCGACGTTCGCGCGGAGTCGATGACCCCGTTG
>JAVRPX010000511.1:0-9374 GCA_032161985.1 Mycobacterium sp. | reverse complement strand
CGGCCTGCGGGTGATCGCCACCCGATCGCGGCTGATGTCACAGCTGGCGGGACAGGGTGCGGTGGCGCTGTTGGAACTGGACGCCGAGGCCAGCGCGGCGTTGATCGCCGATTTCCCCGGAGTGAGTGTGGCCGGGTATGTCTCGCCGCGGCAGACGGTGGTCGCCGGGCCCGTGGCACCGGTTGACGCGGTGATCGCCGCAGTGACGGCGCAGGAACGGTTCGCGAGGCGGGTCAACATGGAGGTCGCCTCGCACACCGCGCTGATGGATCCGATCCTGCCCGAACTACGTTCGGCGCTGGCCGATCTGACACCCGAGCTTCCTACCATTCCGTTCTTTTCCACAGTCGTCGAGGCCAGCACCGCGCCACTGCTGAACGCCGAGTACTGGGTCAACAACGTTCGCCGGCCGGCACGATTGAGCGAGGCGGTCACCGCCGCCGCTCAAGAACACGCCACCTTCGTCGAGATCAGCCCACATCCGATCCTGACGCATGCCATCAGCGAAAACCTGGAATCCGCCCACCACCACAGCATCGGCACGCTGTGGCGCGACGGTGATGACACGATCGGCTTTCACAGCAGCCTCAACACCATCCACATGAGCCAGCCGCCGCGGACGCCGCATCCGCCGGAACCGCATCCGGTGCTCCCCACCACGCCCTGGCACCACACCCGTCACTGGATAACCACCGAGAATCGAGTGGAGGTAGCCGGATCCAAACCCAGGCCCGGCACCCTGCTCGGCCAGCACATCGCCGTCGCCACCACACCGCCGACACACCTGTGGCAGGCGCGACTGGTGCCGGAGGCCACGCCGTACCCGGGTCGCCACCGTATCCACGGCACGGAACTAGTGCCGGTATCTGTTCTCCTACAGACACTTTCGGCCGCGGCAGCCGAACTTGACGCACCAGTACTGGCTGACATCCGATTCGAGTATCCGATCGTCGTCGACCAGCCGTGGGTGATTCAGGTAGTCGTCGACAATGAATACGTCACCGTGTCATCGAGTCCCGCGACGGACACCCCCACGCACCGTTGGATCAGGCACGTCAGCGCCCGAATCTCACGCCAGCGGGACGGCTTGGCAAGCGCGCGCGACAGCGGCGACCACGAAATGCGCGGCGGCGACCCTGTGTCAGTCGAGTCGGTTGCCTCGCTTCAGCGAGCGTGGGGCATAGAGGGGCAGCCATTCCGATGGTCGATCGGCTCGTGCCGGTCGGCGCCGGGGGCATTGCACGCCAACGTCGAGCTGCCGGAGGCGTCGACGGTGGCACTGCTCGACGCTGCGATTTACCTCGCCCGTCTGGTGGACGGTTCCAACCCGCAGCCGATGTTTCCGGTCGGCGTCGAAAGCATCCGGTTTGACACCGAACTCGCCGATGAGCACGGTTCTGTCGAGGTGTATCGGCGTGGCGGCAACGATGATGAACTGATCGTCGATATCGCGGTGAAGGCGCCCGACGGCAGCACCTGTATCGACATCCGCGCACTGCGATACGCCGCCGTGGAGTCAGGTCCGGTACCGACGAGCCCCCGCGATGACCCGGGCACGTTAGCGCACGCGATCGCGTGGCAGCCTTGGGACGAACATGCCGACGCGCACGTCGGTTCGCAACAGGTGCCCGCTGAGAACCGCGCCCCGTGCACGGTCGCGGTTATCGGGGCGGACCATGCCGCAAGCACCCTCTGCGATCGGCTCGCCTCCGCCGGCTACCTGCCTGCCGACGTCGCCGAGGCACGGTCTGTCCTCTATATCGCCGAACCCGGGCCGGTGGAGACCGCTGAGACCGACATCGACTGCGCGGTCCGTGTGTCGGCGGACGTGGCCGATCTCGTCCGCCGGCTGGCCGAGCGCGATGACGACCACCCGGCCACGCTGTGGATCATCACTCGTGGTGTCCGCGAAGGCATCTCCGACGCGGCAGTGCGCCAGAGCTGCCTTTGGGGAATTGCCGGGGTCATCAGGGCCGAGCAGCCCCAGCTATGGGGCGGATTGGTGGATATCGAGGCTGGCCCGGATCTGGACGAAGACATCGCGGATTGCGCGTCGGCGCTGTCCGCGGTGTTGCAGACTCCGGCCAAGTCGATCCTGACGCTGCGCGGCGGCGAATTCCTCGCGCCCACCTTGGTACCGGTCGGCGGCCAACCGGTCCGAGAGCCGTTCCGGTGTCGTGCCGATGCGGCATACCTCATCACCGGCGGCATGGGCGCCCTCGGCTTACTGATGGCCGCCTGGCTCGCGGACCGCGGTGCGCGTCGTCTGGTACTCGCTGGCCGCACTCCGTTGCCGCCCAGGCACGACTGGGACAGCGACACCATTGACACAGCCGTGCGCCACAAGATAGCCGCCATCCGGGCATTGGAGATGCGTGGAGTCTCTGTCGATGCCGTGGCCCTCGACGTTGGCTCGCGCGACGCGCTGCTGTATCTGCTCGCCGGGCGAGACAACGAAGGAGCTCCACCAATTCGCGGTGTCATACACGCCGCCGGAGTCAACGAAGGTCAACTCCTGACCGAGATTTCGGATGACCGTCTGCGGCGCACCATGTGGCCGAAGATCGTCGGTGCGCAGGTGTTGCACGAAGCGTTCCCGCCGGGCAGCATCGACTTCCTCTACCTGACCGCCTCGGCGGGCGCGGTGTTCGGCGTCCCCGGACAGGGCGCCTACGCGTCGGCAAATGCCTACCTCGACGGTCTGGCCCGAGCGCGTCACCGGCAAGGCTGCAACACCGTCAGTTTGGACTGGGTGGCCTGGCAGGGCCTCGGGTTCGCCGCGGACGCACACGTCGTCTTGCACGAACTTGAACGGTTGGGCTCACGGCCGCTCAGCCCGAACGAAGCGTTCACAGCATGGGAGCACGTGGCGCGCTATGAGGTCGCTCAAGCGGTGATAGCTCCGCTGCCGTCGTCCGATGGGTCGGCATCGGACGCGCCCGACACATATGACACGTCATTAGCAAAGGCGACATGGTCTCAACTGCCAGCCGAGAAGGTGCTCAGCGAGCTTGAGAACGGGCTTCGGACCATCCTTGCCCGGGAACTTCAAATACCGGAACCCGAATTCGAACTGGACCGGCCGTTCGCAGAGTTGGGCCTCAACTCGGTGATGGCGATGTCGATTCGGCGAGAGGCCGAGAGGTTCGTGGGTATCGAGTTGTCCGCGACGATGCTCTGGAACCACCCGACGATTACGTCATTAGCGGAGCACCTCGCCAAAAAGCTTGTACCACAGGACGACTCGGATGACGGCGTCGACGTGCTGTCCGGCTCGGCCAGCAGTGTTCTGGACGAGTTGTTCGACAGCATCGAAGCACCTACCGCGAGCGTCGAGAGCGGGATCCGATGACAACATCCTTCAGTCGAATCCAGGAGATGACCGGTCAGCAGCGCCCGTCCTCGCTGACGAGTTCTCTGAAGCTTCCCGTATCGCGGTCGCGGAGCCGGCGGCGGTGGTGGGCGGCGTTGGGCCGCATCCACGGCATGCCCGCACTTGGCACGGCCAAGGAGTGGCTGGAGGCAGCCCTGGGCGACCTCGAAAATCGCGAGACTGAACCGGACGTTGAACAGGAGGGACTCATGATCGGTATCCCGTCAGATCTGATGGATGCTGTCGCCGAGACACGCGCCGGCATGAAGCAGCTGAACGTCAACCTGGAGCATGTCGTCGAGCTGTTGGAGCAACTCATCGAGATCCAGCGTGACGAGATGCGGAGGATTTCGTGAAGGTTCTCGACGAGCTCAAGAAGTGGGGCAGCTCGGACGAGGAGACCCTGAGCAGGCTTCACACCGTCAAATGGGAAATGACATCGGCGATTTCGAAGTCACACAGCCTGCAAGTGGCGGATCTCGTCTTGATGCCGCCCGGCTTGATCCCGATCACGACAGCCGGCGGGGGTCAACGTTCGGCGTGTATTGAACGATACCGGCAGGATGCGTTTGAGCGTTTGGATGTTTCGGCATGACTACGGATTTTTCTGATACTGCACTGCATCACTGGCTGGTCGACTACCTGATTACGAATATCGGTTGCGACCCCAACGAGATCGACCCCGATTCATCGTTCTCGGATCTGGGCGTGGGCTCGCGTGATTCGGTGGTGTTGTCCGGCGAACTGGCCGAGTTGCTTGGCCAGCCGGTGTCTCCGGTTGAGTTCTGGCAGAACCCCACGATCAACGCCCTCGTCGAATTTCTCACGACACCCGAGTCGGAGCGCCAAGCTGACGCGGCGCTGCCGGCCGGTCGCAGCTCGGTTGACGAGCCGATCGCCGTTGTCGGATTGGGCTGCCGATTCCCCGGTGAGATCGCCGGGCCGGAAGCGTTGTGGCAGTTCCTATGTGAAGGCGGGTCCGCGGTGGCAGAGGTGCCGCCGAATCGGTGGGCGCCGTTCGACGACGGCTCGCCCGAAGTCGCGGCCACCATCGCCCGCACCACGCGATGGGGCTCGTTCTTGAGCGATATCGACGCCTTTGACGCGGAATTCTTCGAGATCTCTACTCGCGAAGCCGTCAAAATGGATCCTCAACAGCGTCTGCTGCTGGAAGTGGCTTCGGAGGCGTTGGAGCACGCCGGGATTCCCGCAAGTTCGCTGCGCCGCTCCAAAACCGGGGTCTTCGTGGGGGCGAGCATCACTGAGTATGGATACTTCGCCTCCGCTGATCTGCCTAGCGTCGACGCATGGAGTAACGCTGGGGGTGCCCTGAGCATGATCGCCAATCGGCTGTCGTATTTCCTGGATCTGCGTGGACCTTCCGTCACGGTGGATACCGCCTGCTCGTCGTCGTTGGTCGCACTGCATCTGGCGTGTCAGAGCCTGCGCATGCAGGACTGTGATGTGGCCCTTGCGGCGGGAGTGAATCTTCTGATGTCGCCTGCCGTCTTTCGTGGTTTCGATCAAAGCGGTGCGTTGTCCCCGACCGGTGCGTGCCATGCGTTCGACGCGGACGCCGACGGGTTCGTCCGCGGTGAGGGCTGCGGGACGGCGGTGCTCAAGCGGCTGAGTGATGCAATACGCGACAGGGATTGCGTGCTGGCGGTAGTGCGGGGTTCAGCGGTCAACCAAGACGGCCGGTCCAACGGCCTGTTGGCTCCCAACCCAGCCGCTCAGATGGCGGTGCTGCGCGCGGCGTACGCCAATGCGGGGGTGCCTGCGCATGAAGTCGATTATGTCGAGACCCATGGGACCGGAACTCTGTTGGGTGATCCCATTGAGGCGCGTGCGCTCGGCACGGTCTTGGGGCACGGACGCCCGGAGCAGGCACCGCTGTTGATCGGTGCGATCAAGTCGAATCTGGGTCATCTGGAGGCGGCGGCCGGGATCGCGGGTTTCATCAAGGCGGTGCTCGCGGTGCAGCGGGGGACCATTCCGGGGAATCTCAACTTCCGCACCCCGAACCCGCATATTCCCTTCGACCAGATTCGGCTGAAAGTAGTCGCCGAGCAACAACAGTGGCCGTCGGTGCAGCGGGCGCGACGTGCCGGGGTGTCCTCGTTCGGGTTCGGTGGCACCAATGCGCATGCGGTGATCGAGCAGGCGCCCGATCCCATTCCGATTGAGCGGGGACCGGAGCCGGCGGTGAGCACGTTGGTGGTCTCGGGCAAGACCCCGGAGCGGATCGCGTCTACGGCTGGGGTGCTCGCCCACTGGGTGGATGGTGACGGTACAGATGTGGCGTTGTCCGATGTGGCCCACACGCTCAACCATCACCGGGCCCGCCACGCCGAATTCGCCACGGTGTGTGCCCGCGATCGCGCCCAGGCGGTGACGGGGTTGCAGGCGCTGGCCGCGGGCCGGCCGGCCGACGGAGTGGTGGGCCCGCACGAGGGGCCCTGCGGTCCCGGCACGGTGTTCGTGTACTCGGGTCAGGGTTCGCACTGGGCCGGCATGGGCCGGCAATTGCTCGTCGACGAACCGGTGTTTGCCACAGCGGTCAACGAGTTGGAACCGACTTTCCTTGAACACATGGGATTTTCGCTGCGGCAGGTGATTGCCGGCGGTGAACCGGTGAGCGGCGATGCGCAGGTGCAGCCGGTGCTGATGGGTTTGCAACTGGCGCTGACCCAATTGTGGCGGTCCTACGGGGTGCACCCGGACGCTGTGATCGGGCATTCGATGGGCGAGGTGTCCGCGGCGGTGGTGGCCGGGGCGCTGAGTGTGCCCGACGGATTGCGGGTGATCGCTATCCGGTCCCGGCTGATGTCGCAACTCGCCGGGCAAGGCGCGGTGGCACTACTCAAACTGGACGCCGATGCCACCGAGGCGTTGATCGCCGACTATCGCGGGGTGAGTGTGGCGGGGTACGTCTCGCCGCGACAGACCGTGATCGCCGGGCCCGTGGCGCCGGTGGACGCGGTGATCGCCGCCGTGAGCGCGCAGAACCGGTTCGCCCGGCGGGTCAACATGGAGGTCGCCTCGCATACCGCGCTGATGGATCCGATCCTGCCCGAATTGCATACGGCCCTGGCGGATCTGACCCCCGGGATCCTCACTATTCCGTTCTTCTCCACCGTCATCGAGGACACCACGCTGTTGGATGGGAAGCCACTGCTGGACGCCGAGTACTGGGTGAACAATGTGCGCCAGCCGGCACGGTTGAGCCAGGCCATCACCGCTGCCGCTCAAGATCACGCCACCTTCATCGAGATCAGCGCACATCCGATCCTGACGCATGCCGTCAACGACACACTGGAATCGGTCACCCATCACCACAGTGTCGGATCGCTGTGGCGCGACGGCGATGACACGGTGAGCTTCCACACCAACCTCAACGCCACCCACACCAGCCATCCGCCGCAGACCCCGCATCCGCCGGAACCGCATCCGGTGCTGCCCACCACTCCCTGGCACCACACCCGCCACTGGATCCCGTCCGGAACGGTGCGAACTTCGACGAACCGGGTGGCGTTTAGTGCTGATTCGTCGCTGATCCCGGCGGAGTGGTGGTGCGAGCTGACCTGGCCGGCTCTTGAGGTGCCGGGCGCTGAGGCCGACGCGGATGGTTCGTGGGTGGTGATCGCCGATGCCGACCTGGGCGCGGAAATGAGCCGAGTGCTTGGCGGTTCGGTCACGGTGCTGTCCGAAGATGCCGATAATGCCGCACTCGCGGATGCCCTCGGCGGAGTCACCCATGTGCTGTATACGCCGCAGGTGTCGCCGTGCCATTTCGAGGCCGAATCGGGATATGGCCTGTTCAATGCCGCGCGAAGGCTGACCGCAGTGGTGGCGTCGATGGCGTTGCCGCCACGGCTGTTTCTGCTAACGCGCAATGCTCAGCCCATCGGTGACGGCGATCGGGCCAACCCCGCTCATGCGGTGTTATGGGGTTTAGGTCGCACGTTGGCACTGGAGCATCCGGAAATCTGGGGCAGGATCATCGATGTCGACGAATCGGTGCCCGCTGAACTGGCCGCGAAGTATGTGGTGGAAGAGGCCCATGGTGGCGATGAAGAGGATCAGGTCGTTTATCGGGCCGGTCTACGCCGTGTCCCACGCCTGCAAAGGGGTTACCCACCACCGGCCGCGCCCGTCGAGCTCGACAAAGACGGCTGCCACCTTGTCATCGGGGCGACCGGCAATATCGGACCGCATCTGATCCGTCAGCTGGCTGACATGGGTGCAGCCAATATCGTTGCGGTGTCGCGCAATCCGGGCTCGCGCCTCGATGAGTTGGCCACCAGCCTGTCGGCGACCGGGTCGACGTTGGTGACGGTGGCCGCCGACGCATCGGATGAGACGGCGATGAGCGCACTCTTCGACCGCTTCGGCGGAGATCTTCCACCGCTGCGCGGTATCTATTTGGCTGCCTTTGGGGGCGGCCCGATGACTCTGCGTGACATGACCGACGACGATGTCACCGCGATGTTCCGACCGAAGCTCGATGCGGTGGCGCTGTTGCACAAACTGTCGCTGCGACATCCGGTGCGCCAGTTTGTGCTGTTCTCGTCGATATCCGGAGTGACGGGATCGCGCTGGCTGGCCCACTACGCGGCAACGACAACCTTCCTGGACACCTTCGCTCATGCGCGGCGAGCAGCGGGGCTGCCAGCCACAGCGATCAACTGGGGTCTCTGGAAGTCATTGTCTGACGCCCAAACCCACGAGGAACGCCAGGTGACCCTCGACTCCGGACTCGAGCCCATGCCTGACGAAGTCGCCATCCAAGCGTTGCGTTCGGTGACCGGCCCCGGCGCCCCGGTCCGGTCCACCATCGTCGCGGCCGACTGGACTCGGCTTGCCACCGCATATCGGACTCGAGCAGCGCTGCACATCGTGGACGACCTGCTGCCCACCGACTCCGACGGCGACGTCGGGTCTATATCCAGCACAGCCTTCCGTGCGGCGTTGCGCGAGTCTGAACCGACGCGACGTCGTGACCTTCTGGTTGATCACGTGAGCGCACAGGTCGCGGCAGCGATGGGGCTCGCTGCACGGCAGTTGCTCGATCCGTCGGCGGGCTTCTTCCAATCCGGCATGGATTCCCTGATGAGCGTGACTCTTCAGCGGGCCCTCAGCGAAAGCCTCGGCGAAGCGCTGCCCGCATCTGTGGTGTTCGACTATCCGACCGTCGACGCGCTCGCCGGCTACCTGGCCACTATTCTTCCTGAGCTGGTCGAGGTTGCCGATTCCGAGAACGTCGATGCCTACGACGGCCTTACCGATGACGAACTGCTCCACCAGCTTTCGGAAAGGCTGGGTTGAGCGCGATGACTGCATCATCGGATCGTCGGGGGATTATCACCGAGGCGTTGCGCAAGATCGATGATTTGAGTGCGCGTCTGGAGATCGCTGAGAGAGGTGATACTGAACCGATTGCCGTGGTGGGGTTGGGGTGCCGGTTTCCCGGTGGGGTGAACAACCCGGCCCAGTACTGGCAGTTGTTGAACGATGGTGCGAGCGGCATCGTGCGGGTGCCCGCGGAGCGTTGGGACGCCGACGCCTACTACTCGGCGGACCACACCGTACCCGGCACGATCTGCAGTCGGGAGGGCGGGTTTCTTACCTCGTGGCAGCCCGATGAGTTCGATGCCGAGTTCTTCGGCACGTCTCCGCGCGAAGCTAACGGGATGGATCCTCAGCAGCGGCTGTTGCTCGAAGTCGGCTGGGAGGCACTGGAAAACGCGGGCATCACCGCGCAATCGATCCATGGGTCGCAAACCTCTGTTTTCGTCGGGTTGACCACCAACGAGTACTCCTATCTAGCAGTGGCCGGACGATCGCGTTCGGAAGATGTGGACCCGTACGTTGCGTTCGGGAATGCGTCGAACTTCGCCGCGGGGCGGTTGGCGTATTTCCTGGGTGTGCATGGCCCGGCGGTGGTCGTCGATACCGCGTGTTCGTCGTCGTTGGTGGCGGTGCATTTGGCGTGTCAGAG
>JAVRPX010000510.1:0-3233 GCA_032161985.1 Mycobacterium sp. | reverse complement strand
AGCGCATTGTCCCGAAGCCAGGCACCGGCCCGAGCGAACGCGCCCGCGAACAGGGTCACTACACCGTCGAGACCTACACCACGACAACCACCGGCGCGCGCTACAAGGCCACCATGTCGCAGAAGGGCGACCCGGGCTACAAGGCAACTTCGGTGCTGCTCGGCGAGAGCGGGGCTGGCGCTCGCGCTGGACCGTGACCGGCTGTCGGACCTGCGCGGTGTGCTCACCCCTGCGGCGGCGATGGGAGACGCGTTGATCGCTCGATTCCACGGTGCCGGAGTGTCATTGGAGACCTGCCGATTGAATTGACCGGCCCGCGCAGAACACCTGTGGGCCAAGATCAATTGGGCTAGGGTCGATTTCGATCAAGCGATAACCCAGCAATGAAGGTGGAGTGTGATGGCGGGTCTCGACGAACTCTTCGCAGAAATCCCAGTCAAGGACATTGCGAGCAAGGTCGGCGCCGATGAAGGCGAAGTGAACAACGCGATTCGCACCTTGGTACCCGCGCTGGTGGGCGGGCTGGCGGAGAACGTCCAGGCCAATGAGATCGACTCGAGCGCGCTCGAGACTGCGGTCGCCCAGCAAGGGGCCAGCGGCCTGCTCGACGGCGGGGTCAGCGTCGACCAGGTCGATGCAAAGCAGGGCGACCAGTTCGTCGCGCGCATCTTCGGTGGAAACGACAGCAACGCGGTCGCCTCCGCTCTAGCCGGAACGGGCGCCGGTGGTGGCGATCTGATCAAGAAGCTGCTGCCGATCCTGGCGCCGATCGTGCTGGCCTACATCGGCAAGCAGCTGACAAAGGGCAACGCTCCGGCCGAAACGCAGGCGCAGTCCGCGGGCGGCGGTGGCGGCCTCGGTGACATCTTGGGCAGCATCCTCGGCGGCGCCGGTGGCGGCGGTGGCGGCGGTGGGAACAACCCGCTCGGCGGCATCCTGGGCAGTGTCCTCGGCGGCAGTGGCGCCCAGAGCAATCCGATCGGCGAGATTCTCGGCGGCCTGCTGGGCGGAAAAAAGTAAGCCCTGACGAGCTGGCGCACCGCCCTCCATAGAATGGCGCGGTGACCGCTAGCTCCAAACCTTCTGCTGACGCCCTGCCCAAGTCCTGGGATCCGGGTGCGGCGGAGGCGCAGCTGTACGAGGGCTGGGTCAAGGCCGGGTACTTCAAGGCCCACGCGGCCAGCGGCAAGCCCGCGTATTCGATCGTGCTGCCTCCGCCGAACGTGACCGGCAGCCTGCACATGGGCCACGCGCTGGACCACACGCTGATGGACGCGCTGACCCGGCGCAAACGCATGCAGGGCTACGAAGTGCTGTGGCTACCGGGCATGGACCACGCAGGCATCGCCACCCAGAGCGTGGTGGAAAAGCAGCTCGCCGTCGACGGCAAGACCAAGGAGGACTTCGGCCGCGAGCTGTTCATCGAGAAGGTCTGGGACTGGAAGCACGACTCGGGCGGCACCATCGGCGGGCAGATGCGCCGCCTCGGCGACGGTGTGGACTGGAGTCGCGACCGGTTCACCATGGACGACGGGCTGTCCCGCGCGGTGCGCACGATATTCAAGCGGCTCTTCGACGCAGGCCTGATCTATCAGGCCGAGCGACTGGTGAACTGGTCGCCGGTGCTGGAGACGGCGATCTCGGACCTCGAGGTGAAATACGAGGACGTTGAGGGCGAGCTCGTGTCGTTCCGGTATGGCTCACTTGACGACAGCGAACCGCACATCGTGGTCGCCACCACCCGGGTGGAAACGATGCTCGGCGACACCGCGATCGCGGTGCATCCCGGCGACGAACGCTACCGCCACCTGGTCGGAACGTCGTTGCCGCATCCGTTCATCGACCGGCAGATCGTCATCGTCGCTGACGAGCACGTCGACCCCGAATTCGGAACAGGTGCAGTCAAAGTCACGCCGGCCCACGACCCGAACGACTTCGAGATCGGGCTGCGCCATCAGCTGCCGATGCCGTCGATCATGGACACAAAGGGCCGGATCACCGACACCGGAACCGAATTCGACGGGCTTGACCGATTCGAGGCCCGTGTCAAGGTGCGCGAGGCGCTGGCCGAGCAGGGCCGCGTCGTCGCGGAGAAGCGACCGTACCTGCACAGCGTCGGGCATTCCGAGCGCAGCGGTGAGGCGATCGAGCCACGGCTGTCGCTGCAGTGGTGGGTCAAGGTCGAGTCGCTGGCGAAGGCCGCAGGGGACGCGGTCCGCAACGGCAACACCGTGATTCACCCTCCCAGCCTGGAGCCCCGCTGGTTCGCCTGGGTCGACAACATGCACGACTGGTGCATATCCCGTCAGCTGTGGTGGGGCCACCGCATCCCGATCTGGCACGGCCCGAACGGCGAAACGGTCTGCGTCGGACCCGACGAGACGCCACCGGAGGGCTGGGAACAGGACTCCGACGTCCTCGACACGTGGTTCTCCTCGGCGCTGTGGCCGTTCTCCACCCTGGGCTGGCCCGACCACACCGACGACCTGGCGAAGTTCTATCCGACCACCGTGTTGGTGACCGGATACGACATCCTGTTCTTCTGGGTGGCGCGGATGATGATGTTCGGCACGTTCGTCGGCGACGACGCCGCCATCACGCTCGACGGCAAGCGCGGTCCGCAGGTGCCTTTCGAGAATGTGTTCCTGCACGGCCTTATTCGCGACGAGTTCGGGCGCAAGATGAGCAAGTCGCGCGGGAACGGCATCGACCCGCTGGACTGGGTGGAGCAGTTCGGCGCCGACGCGCTGCGCTTCACCCTGGCAAGGGGCGCCAGCCCTGGTGGCGACCTGTCCATCGGTGAGGACCACGCCCGTGCGTCGCGCAACTTCGCCACCAAGCTGTTCAATGCCACCCGGTTCGCGCTCATCAACGGGGCCAGCCCGGCCCCGCTACCCGAGGCAGGCGATCTTACCGACGCCGACCGGTGGATTCTGGGCCGGCTGGAAGAGGTTCGCGCCGAGGTGGATTCGGCGTTCGACAGCTACGAGTTCAGCCGAGCGTGCGAGTCGTTGTACCACTTCGCATGGGACGAGTTCTGCGACTGGTATGTCGAGCTCGCCAAGGTTCAACTGGCAGAAGGTGCGCAACACACCACCGCGGTGCTGGCCGCCGTGCTGGACACGCTGCTCAAGCTGCTGCACCCGGTGATGCCGTTCGTCACCGAGGTGTTGTGGAAGACCTTGACGGGCGGAGAATCCATCGTCATCGCCGACTGGCCGCAGCCGTCCGGC
>JAVRPX010000509.1:0-7609 GCA_032161985.1 Mycobacterium sp. | reverse complement strand
CGACAAGGCCATGGGGGTCGACCCTAGTAGGAACTGAAGCCGCGTTCTATCCCGTGGTCGTCGAGCCAGCTCCGCTCGCCGCGGGCCATGATCTTGTCTGCGTTGGCGCATACCAGGTCAACCACGTCGACCGCCCCGTCAGCAGCAAGCGCGCGGCGCAGCTTGTCGAACTGATCGAGCGCGACGGTGATGGTGTACTCGTAGCCGTCGAGGTACTGCCGATCCTCGCCGTTGAACACCAGCGTGCCGCCGTCGTCATAACTCACCCAGACCGTGCAGCAATCGGAGCGCCAGAAGACGCGTTCGGGCGGCGGCACGCCAAACATTGTCTGCTACTTTGACCGGATGGACCGGTTCCTCGTGCCCGCCGCGGCCAGCATCGTCGTCGGCCTGCTGCTGGGCGCGGCGGCCATCTTCGGTGTGACGCTGATGGTGCAGCAGGACACCAAGCCCCCGCTGCAGGCCGGCGATCCGGCATCATCAGTGCTCAACAGGGTCGAGTACGGCGACCGGACTTAGCTTGAATTTGCCGCTGCCGCGGCCGGCGTTGAACGCGCCGCTCTCGCGGCGCTGGCTGTGGGTGGCCGCGGCGGCGGCGCTGATCCTGACTTTCGCCCAGTCGCCGGGCCAGATCTCGCCCGACACCAAACTCGACCTCACCGCTAATCCGCTGCGGTTCCTCGCGCGCGCGTTCAACCTGTGGAACAGCGAACTGCCGTTCGGCCAGGCGCAGAACCAGGCCTACGGCTACCTGTTTCCCCACGGGGCGTTCTTCCTCGCAGGCGACGTGCTCGGCCTTCCTGGCTGGGTGACGCAGCGACTGTGGTGGGCGCTGCTACTCATCGTCGGCTTCTGGGGCCTGCTTCGGGTCGCCGAGGCCTTAAACGACGGACGGGGCATCGGTAGCCCGACGTCGCGCATCATCGCCGCCGCCGCGTTCGCGCTGTCCCCGCGGGTGCTGACCACGCTCGGCGCCATCTCCTCGGAGACGCTGCCGATGATGCTCGCGCCGTGGGTGCTGCTGCCGGTCATCCTGGCCTTGCGCGGCCAGAATTCGGTGAGGGTGATGGCTGCCCGCTCGGCGGGGGCGATCGCCCTGATGGGTGCGGTCAACGCCGTCGCCACCCTGACCGGCTGCCTGGCCGCCATCATCTGGTGGGCGGCGCACCGGCCGAACCGGTTATGGCTGCGCTTCACCGCATGGTGGCTGTCGTGTGCGGTGCTTGCGGTGCTGTGGTGGGTCGTCGCGCTGGTGTTGCTCGGCCGGATCAGCCCGCCGTTCCTCGACTTCATCGAGTCCTCCGGCGTCACGACGCAGTGGATGTCGCTGATCGAAATGCTTCGCGGCACCGACGCCTGGACGCCGTTCGTCGCGCCGAACGCCACCGCGGGCACGTCGTTGGTGACGGGGTCGGTCGCCGTATTGGCGACGACGTTGGTCGCGGCGGCGGGCATGGCCGGGCTGGCGATGCGCACGATGCCTGCCCGCGGCCGTCTCATCGTAATCCTGCTGATCGGCGTCGTCCTGCTCGCCGTCGGCTACTCAGGCGGGCTGGGATCACCTGTCGCACAACAAGTCCAGGCGTTCCTGGACGCGGGTGGCACCCCCGTGCGCAACATGCACAAGCTGGAGCCACTGCTGAGGCTGCCGCTGGCGCTCGGGCTTGCGCATCTGCTGGGCCGAATCCCGTTGCCCGGCAGCGCGCCACGCCGCCAGTGGGTGAACGCCTTCGCCCACCCCGAACGCGACAAGCGTGTAGCGGTCGGCGTTGTGGTGCTGGTGGCGTTGGCCGCTTCCACGTCGCTGGCCTGGACCGGCCGGCTCACCCCGCCGGGTGCCTTCGTCGCGATCCCGCAGTATTGGCACGACACCGCCGACTGGCTAGACGAACACAACGCGGGCGGCCGCGTACTGGTGGCCCCCGGCGCGCCGTTCGCCACCCAGATGTGGGGCACCAGCCACGACGAACCCCTGCAGGTACTTGGCAACAGTCCGTGGGGTGTGCGCGACTCGATTCCGCTGACGCCGCCGGAAACAATCCGCGCTCTCGACTCCGTCCAGCGGCTGTTCGCCGCGGGCCGCCCGTCCGCGGGGCTTGCGGATACGCTTGCCCGCCAAGGAATTTCGTATGTAGTGGTGCGTAACGACCTCGACCCCGAGACGTCGCGGTCGGCGCGGCCGTTGCTGGTGCACCGGACCATAGAGGGATCGGGCGGGCTCGTCAAAGTGGCGCAGTTCGGCGAGCCCGTCGGCCCTGGCACGCTGGCGGGGTTCATCACCGACAGCGGACTTCGGCCGCGCTATCCCGCGGTGGAGATCTACAAGGTGGATACGCCGACGATCCCGTCGACCCCCTACCTGGTCGACACCGACGCGATGGCGCGAGTCGACGGCGGACCAGAAGCGCTGCTGCGCCTCGACGAGCGCCGCAGGCTACTGGGCCAGCCGCCGCTCGGGCCGATGTTGCTGACCGGCGATGCGCGGCGAGCGGGCCTAACGTTGCCCCCAGGAAGAGGGGTCACCGTGACCGACACTCCGCTCGCGCGCGAAACGGATTACGGCCGGGTCGACGACCATTCGTCGGCGATTCGGACACCCGACGATCCGCGGCACACGTTCAACCGGGTGCTCGACTATCCCGCCGCAGGCGCCGAAACGGTGTACGGACAGTGGAACGGTGGACGGATCACGGTGTCGAGTTCGGCGTCGGATTCGACCGCGCTGCCCAATGTCGCACCGGCGACGGGCCCCGCGGCGGCCATCGATGGCGACTCGTCGACGAACTGGGTGTCCAATGCGCTGCAGTCGGCCGTCGGCCAATGGCTGCAGGTCGACTTCGATCACCCCGTCACCAACGCCACGCTCACGATCACGCCCAGCGCCACGGCCGTCGGCGCACAGGTCCGCCGCATCGAGGTGTCAACCGCCAGCGGCACCAGCACGCTGCGGTTCGACCAGCCGGGCAAGCCGTTGACCATTGCGCTGCCCTACGGCGAGACACCGTGGGTGCGGATCACTGCCGCTGCCACCGACGACGGCTCGGCAGGCGTGCAGTTCGGCATCACCGACTTCACGATCACGCAGTACGACGCGAACGGCTTCGCACATCCCGTCAGCCTGCGCCATACCGTGGTGGTGCCCGGGCCGCCACCGAATTCTGCTGTCGCGCAATGGGACCTGGGATCGGAGCTGCTCGGCCGGGCCGGCTGCGCCCAGAGCCCGAACGGCACCCGGTGTGCGGCGAACATGGCGATCTCGCCGGAGGAGCCGGTCAACCTGAGCCGCACACTGACCGTGCCGTCGCCGACCGAAGTGACGCCGACGGTGTGGGTGCGCGCACGCCAAGGCCCCAATCTGGCCGACCTCATCAGCGCGCCAGGCGCGGCGAGGGCCCTCGGTGATGCCGATCCGGTCGACGTGCTGGGTTCGGCCTACGCCGCCGCCGACGGCGATCCTGGCACCGCATGGACCGCGCCGCAGGGTGTCGTGCAGCACAAGACACCGCCCACCCTTACTCTCAAGCTGCCCGCCCCCAGCGAGGTTGCCGGACTGCGGATAACGCCGAGTTCCTCAGTGCTGCCTGCACATCCGACGCTGGTGGCCATCGACCTCGGCGACGGCCCGCAGGTTCGCCGGCTGGCCAGCGACGGCGGAACTCAGACGGTGGACCTGCGGCCGCACGTCACCGACACAGTCAAACTGTCGCTACTCAGTTGGGACGACATCATCGACCGCACCGCGCTCGGCTTCGATCAGCTCAAGCCGCCGGGGCTGGCCGAGGTCTCGGCGCTCGACGCCAGGGGTATGCCGATCGCCGCCGCCGACGCCGCGCGTAACCGTGCGCGGGCCATCGATCTGCCGTGCGGGCGCGGCCCGATCATCGGCGTAGCGGGACAGTTCGTCCAGACCTCGATCGCCACCACCGTCGGCGCAGTGCTCGACGGCGAGCCCGTGCCCGCGAGGCCGTGCCGGTCCGAGCCGATCACGCTGCCCGCCGGTGAGCAGGAGTTGCTGATCAGCCCCGGTGCTGCGTTCGTTGTCGACGGTGTACAGCTGGCCGGTCCGCTCGCAAGCCAATTGCACACGGCAGCAACGGTTCCCGCATCCACCGGTGACTGGAGCGCCGACCACCGCGAGCTGGACGTCCCACCGTCGGCGTCATCACGGGTGCTGGTGGTGCCCGAGAGCATCAATCCCGGCTGGATTGCTCGCGCGGCTGACGGTTCCAGACTTGCCCCGGTCACCGTCAACGGCTGGCAGCAGGGCTGGATGCTCCCGCCGGGCACCGTGGGCCCGGTCACCCTGAGCTTCACCTCGAACTCGCTGTATCGGGCGGGGCTGATCGGCGGCTTGGCGCTGCTGCCCCTGCTAGCGCTGCTGGCGTTTCTGCCAGTTCGACGGCCCCGTCCCGCTGCGGAGGCAGCGCGGCCGTGGCAACCGGGACGGGTGACGACGAGCGTCGCGGTGATGGCAGCCGCGGTGGTGATCTCCGGGATCCCCGGCGTCATCGTTGGCGGCGCGGCACTTGGCCTGCGCTACCTCCTTCGCAATCGCGAAAAACTCTGCGAGACAGTCACCGTCGGACTCACCGCAGGCGGGCTGACCCTTGCCGGCGCGGTGCTCAGCCAGAATCCGTGGCGCTCGGTCGACGGGTACGTCGGGCACTCTCCCGGTGTTCAGCTACTGGCGCTGGTCTCGGTGGCGATGCTGGCGGCGTCGACGGTATCGGCGTCTACCGCAAGAAAGCGCTCCACCTCTCAGGTCTGCGACCTAGCATCGGCGGAGTGCCCAACCTGAACACCGCTCGGGGAGCCATCGATACGACGGACCTCGGCACGACGCTCATGCACGAACACGTATTCCTCATGACGACCGAGATCCTGCAGAACTATCCCGAGGACTGGGGCGACGAGGCCAACCGGATAGCCGACGCGATTGTCCGGTTGAACGAACTGAAGTCCCGCGGCGTCGACACCATCGTCGATCTCACCGTCGTCGGGCTCGGCCGCTACATCCCGCGGATCGTCCGCGTCGCGGCGGAGACCGACCTGAACATCGTCGTCGCGACCGGGCTGTACACCTACAACGACGTGCCGTTCTACTTCCACTACCGGGGCCCGGGCACCCCGCTGGACGGTCCCGAGTACATGACCGACATGTTCGTCCGCGATATCGAGCAGGGCATCGCCGACACCGGCGTCAAGGCCGGGATCCTCAAGTGTGCGACCGACACGCCGGGAGTGACGCCCGGCGTCGAGCGGGTACTGCGCGCCGTCGCACACGCCCACCGCCGCACCGGTGTGCCGATCTCCACTCATACACACGCAGGCACCAAGCGTGGGCTCGAACAGCAACGCATCTTCGCCGAAGAGGGCGTCGACCTGTCCCGGGTGGTGATCGGCCACTCGGGCGACACCACCGACCTCGACTACCTCGAGGAGCTCATCGCCAGCGGCTCCTACATCGGCATGGACCGGTTCGGCGTCGATGTGTATCTGCCGTTCGAGGATCGCGTCGACACCGTGGCCCGCATGTGCGAACGGGGGCACGCCGAAAAGATGGTGCTTTCCCACGACGCCTGTTGTTACTGGGACGCGTTGCCGGAGGAGATGCGGACCGTCGGCCTGCCGAATTGGCACTACTTGCACATCCACAACGACGTCATTCCTGCGCTGAAGGAGCGCGGCGTGACCGACGACCAACTGACGACGATGCTCGTCGACAACCCCCGCAAGATCTTCGAGAACCAGGGCGCCTACTGATGACCGGACCCGTCCCACCGATCGGCACGCAGTTCTCCCTGCTGGCCGAACTCGCTCCCGACGAGCCCGCAGTCACCTGCGAGGGACGCACGATCACCCGCGGCGAGCTGGACAAGTCGACGAACCGACTGGCGCGCGCGTATGCCGAACTCGGGGTCGGACAAGGCGATTACGTGACCGTGGTCATGCCGAACTCCATCGAGTGGATGCAGGCCGCACTGGCCGCCTGGAAGCTCGGCGCGGTTCCGCAGCCGCTGTCGGCCCGGCTCCCCGACGCCGAGCTAAAGGGCCTGCTCGAGCTGAAGCCACGGGCGCTGCTCGTCGGCCGCGCCGACCCGAGCGGGGTAATTCCCAGTGTGCCAGCGGATTTCACTCCCGACGCCGCCCTGTCGGACGCACCGCTGCCGGAGGCAGTGTCCCCGACGTGGAAGGCGCTGGGTTCCGGTGGCAGCACCGGGCGGCCCAAGCTGATCGAGGCAGGCGGTGACGGTCGCTTCCCTGGGGCGTACGCGGGAGTGCCCATGGGCGCGCAGGAGGGAGACACCCAGCTGATTGCGGTTCCGCTGAGCCACAACACGGGCATGACCACCGCGATCATCGGCATGCTCATGCGTCAACACCTCGTGCTGATGCCACGATTCGACGCCGCGGAATTCCTGCGGTTGATCGCCGAGTACCGGGTCGATTTCATCGTGGCCGTGCCGACGATGATGCAGCGGCTGCTGCCGGTCTACCGGGCCAACCCCGACGCCTACGACATTTCGTCGATTCGGCGACTCTGGCACGTCGGCGCGCCGTGTCCGCCTGCCGTCAAGGAGGCGTGGATCGACCTGCTTGGGCCCGAGGTCGTCTGGGAGTTGTACGGCGGCACGGAACTTCAGGCCATGACCGTCCTCAGCGGGACGCAGTGGCTTGAGCACCGCGGCTCGGTCGGACAGGTCGTGGCAGGCGAAATGAAGGTGCTCGACGACGACGGCAACAAATGCCCGCCTGGCGTGGTCGGTGAGATCTATATGCGCCCGTCGCCGGGCAGCCCACCGACCTACCGGTACGTCGGCGCCACCGCGAAGAGCCGCGACGGGTGGGATTCGCTGGGCGATCTGGGCTATTTCGACTCCGACGGTTTCCTCTACCTCAACGACCGGCGAGTCGACATGTTCACCGTCGGCGGCCGTAACGTGTACCCCGCCGAGATCGAGTCGGCCCTGTCCGCGCACCCGGATGTGTTGTCGTGCTTGGTGGTTGGCGTCCCTGATGACGACCTGGGCCAGGTTCCGTACGCCATTGTGCAAGCCGACGGGCTTGACGAGGCGGCCGTCACCGCATTCCTGTCCCACCGCATCGCCGCCTACAAGGTGCCCCGCATGGTGGAGTTCAGCGACACCCCGTTGCGTGACGACGCGGGCAAGGCGCGCCGGTCGACGGTGCGCGACGACATCATCGCGCGACGGCAGGCTCAGGCGCGTCAGTAACCGAACTGTCAAGCGGCGCAGGATCGTTTCGTCTCTCCCAGCGCCGCAGCGCGACCCGGCACGGTGACTCGACCAGCGCGTAGCTGACCGCCGCGATCGCGAAGCCGAACAGCACGGTCAGCACCAGCACCACCAGCATGTGCCCGTTGAACGGAAACTCGCCGATGATCGGGAACACCATCGCCAGCGCGGCGAGGTGCCAGACGAACAGGCCGTAGGACCATCGGCCCAGCGTCACCATCGCGGTGTTGCCCAACACCCGGTGCCGGGCGTCGGGGCGGTCCAGCACCAGCGGGGCGATCAGAGCCGCTGCGAGCACCGCGCCCATTGCCGTTTTCACGATGAATTGGCTGACGGTACCTGGCGTCAGCCCT
>JAVRPX010000508.1:0-14828 GCA_032161985.1 Mycobacterium sp. | reverse complement strand
GCGCATCTGCTTGCCGCCCAGGTCGACACCGCGATACCGGCGATTCTCCAAGGCGACGTTCCCAACGAGACCCAGGTGCGGATCGGTGGGATCCTGGCCTCGGTGAACCGGCGGGTGAACAAGAACGGGTTACCTTGGGCGTCGGCGCAATTGGAAGATCTCACCGGCGGCATCGAGGTGCTGTTCTTCCCGCAGACCTACTCCACCTTCGGCAGCGAGATCGCCGACGACGCCGTGGTGTTGGTCGGAGCTAAAGTGGCGATCCGCGATGACCGGATCTCGCTGATCGCCAACGAGCTTGTGGTGCCCGATTTTTCGCATGCGCACGTGAACCGCCCGCTGGCGGTGAGCCTGCCGACTCGGCAATGCACCGTGGACAAGGTCACCGCACTGAAGCAGGTGCTGGCTCGGCATCCCGGCACGTCGCAGGTGCACCTGCGGTTGATCAGCGGCGAGCGGATCACCACGCTGGAGCTGGATCAGTCGCTGCGGGTGACGCCGTCGTCGGCGCTGATGGGCGACCTCAAGGCGCTGCTGGGCCCCGGCTGCCTGGGCTAGAAGTTGCAATTTGACTTGCGCCAAGAGAATCACTGACTGACGCAAGCCGTTACGGCGCGAAATGGCTTCGGCTACGCGGGATCGAAACTGTCCGTCGGTCGACGGGCGACAATCAGCGAAACGCTTCTCACTTGGCAAGCAAAATTCACGAACCATTCACTAAGAACATTCACTAAAACCCCCAAACACCCGCAGTTGTGACAGCCGCGGACAATACTCAACCCGAACGCCAATCGTCACAGTCAATGGGGAGACCTGTGAGGATCGAGTACTACTGCGGGGGCCGGCGACGTCGAATGACGGCCCATGAGTACGACCCCGTCGATTCATTCGTTGGGGCCGATGGGCTCGACCGCGCCGCCATGGCTTTAGGTCCGCCGCATGCCGGAATTGCAGGGCGTCAGATCACCGGGATTGCGTCTGCGCAAGTCGTGGTCAGTAACGGCCGGCCGACAGCGATCCTGACCTCGAGTATCGCTGTGGAAAACCCTCCTAAATCGGAAATCAAGTGGCTGTACGACCAACATGGTTTCGCGGTGACCAAGGAGGGAAGCCACGGAAAAGTCCTACTCACCGCGCCGCCCGATGCAGCCGAACCGGAGCGGCAAGCTGCCCGCGTCGCGGCCGAAGTCTTTGAGCGGGGGAATGTCACTGCGGCTCAGCCCAACCTCATCCAACTGCTCGAAGGTCCGAATATCGCCGATGACCTCATGGGCATCCAATGGGCCCTTGACAACCCAGGAACACCGGGCGTCGTGGGGGCCGATGTCGCCGCGAACGCGGCGTGGACGTTGACGACCGGCAGTCCGGGCATTCGGGTCGCGATCCTCGACGACGGCGTCGAGGTGGCACATCCGGCAATTCACGACGCCATCGTCGCCGAACATAACTTCGTCGAGACCGCAGACGGCGCACCGACCACCGACTCCACACCACCAAATCATGACGACTACCACGGAACGGCGTGCGCGGGAATCATCGCCAGCCGTGACCCCTCAGTCATCGGCTTGGCCCACGGGGCCGACCTTGTCGCCTGCCGCATCGCGACCCGCAAGCTGGGAAGCTGGCAGTTGGACTGGTTCGCCGCCGCCGACGCAATCGATTGGTGCTGGGAACAAGCACAGGCGGATGTGTTGTCGCTGTCATGGCAGTGCGGCGTCAACGACGTAGTGACGAACGCTCTCGGGCGGGCGCGCACCAACGGCCGCGATGGCAAGGGTTCCGTCGTCGTGGCGTCGGCAGGCAACAACGGCGGCCGACTCGTTTACCCCGCCAGCGTCGAAGGGGTCCTTGCTGTTGGCGCAACGAATCAATGGGACCAGCGCAAGACGTATGAGTCAAGTGACGGCGAGAACAACTGGGCCAGCAATTTCGGTACGGGACTTGGGCTGATGGCACCCGGCGTGAAGATCAAGACACTGGACCTCACCGGGCCTGCCGGCCTTGTGGGAGGAGGCATTAGCGGACGATTCAGCGGCACCTCGGCGGCTGCACCATTCGCGTCGGCAACAGCTGCGCTGGTCCTCTCGTCCCGGGAAGACCTCCACGAGGCCGACGTCCGCCAGATCCTGCAGAACAGCACCGACGGCCTCGGACCAAGGTCCTGGGACGCCCAAGTCGGATACGGGCGGTTGAACGCCTACGCGGCGCTCCGCGCGGCACGCAGGTTCGCCAAATGAGCGTCACCAATGCGTATTACTGGGCCGACGGACAGAAGGTCCCGCTGGACCCCGACCCCCACATCGCGGTGAACCAGGACGACGCAGCCCGCCACGGACTGTGGGAAGGCGAGCTGTCGGAGGTCGCGGACACCGACGGAAATGACCTCGGCAACGGACTGGTGATCGTGCCCGAAAATGCGGTGTCCGCGGAATTGCGCGGTCGCCTCGACGAAACCGGCTCATCGGCACCCGTGTACCGCAAGGACAACTCCTTGATAGCCGTGTTGCCTGAAGTGCGCATGGAAACTGCTCTGGGCACCACCGCGCAGCAAGTGCGCTCGGCCATCGCACCCGTCGATTCGAACGCAGTGATCGACGAGTCGAAGCCGGGACGCTTCGTCGTCAAGCCGTCAAGTGGAAGGGGAGCAGACGCGCTGGATCTGGCGAACCGGCTGGCCGAAGAACTGAAACCAGAGGCCGCTCAAGCTCGTTTCATCGAGATCACCCCACCGCAGCCGCCCGACAGATAGTGGAGCACACAATGGCGAATCACCTTACCCGGCAAAACATCTGGACCCTCAGCAACAACACCTGGCACCCGATCATCCTGGCGTATGCGCGCTCGGTCGGCGTGCTGCAGGATCGCGATAGCGACCCGGACGACCCGACGAGGTGGGAGCACCAGACACAGGTCCACTGGTTTGACAATCTGCCCCAGGCGCAGCTATTCCTCAATCAGTGCCAACACGGCTCGTGGTACTTCCTGCCTTGGCATCGCATGTATCTCTATCACTTTGAAGCGATCATCAGGTCGGTCATCGCTGACGACGACTCCATTGACGCCGAGACGAAGGCGACGTGGGCGCTGCCGTATTGGGATTACACCAAGGGCGAAAATTCACGGAAGCTCCCGCCGGCTTTCGCCGAACAGCAGCTTCCCGACGGAGCCCGCAACCCGCTGTTCGACGACACGCGGTACATCAACAACGGCGAATCGCTCGACTGGAGGACGGTGGACATCACCGCGGCCCTGTTCCCATCCAATTTCGTCACCACGAATGTCGCACCCGGTTTCGGCGGCCCGAAAACGGCGTGGCATCACACCGTTGCCGTCGCCGGCCCCCTGGAAGGCACGCCACACGGCTCAGTCCATACCTCCGTCGGCGACAACATGGCCGGCCTCGACACGGCCCCGACGGACCCGATTTTCTGGCTGCACCACGCCAATATCGACAGGCTCTGGCAGGTGTGGCTGGACGCAGGGCAAAACCACCAGAACACCAACGATCCGGACTGGCTCAGCGGCGAAGAGTTCTGGTTCTACAACGCAGCGCGCCAGCAAGTTAAGATGACCACCGCCGAAGTCGTCGACAGCATCGGCCAACTGAACTACGAGTATGAAGACACCTCCGTTGCCGGGCCCCTAGGGGAGGAGCCGGTGGAACCCGAACCCGATCACCCCGCCCAGCTCGTCGGTGCGACAGAAGAGCCGATCCAGCTGACTGGAGAAACGACTAACGTCGGCTTTGCTGTCGGAGCGCCGGCCGGCCCGCTCGACGCGGAAGCGGCGCCGTCGCGTGTCTATCTGCGGCTCGACGATCTCACTTCTGCGGATCTGCCTCGCGTGCCTTACGCGGTGTATCTCAACATTCCCGATGACGATCCCAGCACGCCCGATGACCGTTACGTCGGAACCGCGTCGACATTCGGCATCGAGCAGCGAGCCAATCCCGACAACGACCATCCGGAAGGGATGCGGCTGCTCTTTGACATCACCGACCTGTACCGCAGGCTTAACGAGGCACAACAGTGGAGCGACCGGGTGAGCGTACGCTTCGTGCCGCTCTACGTTCAGCCACCGGCCGGACCGCTCGATGCCGGCGAACGGGTGCCAGGCGCAGAACAACGAGCAGGGACGATCAACGTCGGTCAGGTAAGCGTGCAGTTCCAATAGAAGCGCAGCCTGATGATGCGTATCGCCACGACGCTGGTGGAACCGGTGCACGACCTGGCCTCGGCATGGCAACAGTTTCGATGGCACCATCCTGAATGGACGCTGGCAGTGGTCGTGATCGCTGCATGGTTGGCCCTGTTCGCCAGCGCCGACAAAGTCGGCGGCGGCCCCACAGCCGCCATCGGCGCCCACACTCATCATGGCGTCCAGCGGGCCGGCCAATTCGGCCACGATCCGCCGATGGCGGCTGCGCATTGGGTGCTGATGGTTGTGGCGATGATGCTGTTGACGATCTTGCCTGCAGCGCGGTTTATATCACTGAGCGGGAGATGGGAGCGCCGCCAACGCGGGCCGGCACTGTTCGCCATCGGGTATCTCAGTGTGTGGATTGCCTTGGGTCTAATCGCATTTGGCGTCGTCCAGTGGGCCGCCCCTCATCTGCAAAGCCGGTGGATGGTCGCTGCCGCACTCGGCGTCGCAGCGGTGTGGGAACTGACGATCTGGAAACTACGGTTCTTGCGCGCGTGCCACCGCATGCGTCCCATACCGCCGGACGGCTGGAAGGCCGATTGCAGCGTTGTGATGCGCGGGCTGCGCAACGCCGCATCCTGTGTCGGCGCGTGCTGGGCAATGATGGCGCCGATGATGTTCGCAGGTCACGTCGCAGCGATGTGGTTGATGGGCCCTATCACGCTTGCAATCGCAATGGACAAGTTCGCCGCCAAGCCGAAAAAAGTGGTCCGGCCGGTTGCCGCCGGGCTGGCGGCCTTGGCAATCCTGACGACAATCTGGTGAAGGCAGGAGCTAAGGAAAGACAAAGTGGCAGAAGCGTTTCCGGCCATCGGTAACAAGTACCTCGTCACCTTCACCGCCGATGAGGGTGCTGGCGGATTTCGGGTACAGCTGGAGTTTCACCCGTTGACGTCGCTGACCTACAGGGGTGCGAGGTCCGACGGCTCGTTGTCGGGCAGTTCCGAAACCGTGGACATCACGGTCGAGCCGATCAGGGACCTGCTGTTCCTGGTGACCTGGAAGGAGAGACAGGGATTGACCGTCGTTCACCTAGAGGACTACAGGAACCACACGATCATCACAAACGTCACCAGCCCGACCGCTGATCCCGCCAAGCCGGACTTCTCCAAATTCCACGGCACGATGACGGAAGTGGAGTGGGCGCAGTATTTCAGTGCAAAGGCTAACGAAAGAATTCGACTCGAATGTCTGGAATTGAAGTAGTCGACTACTCAGTTCCGTCGAGCCGAAGTCTTGGATCCTAACCGAGCGAGACCATTCAAATAGTTCATCGTCACCGATCTGGAAGGAATTCTGAACCATGAACAGCCAAAGTTACGGGGGGATCGGACATGCCTGCTCCCGAACTTGAGTGGAAGGTATATGAGGTCACTGAGGGCGTTGTCGACGCGCGGGCCGCGGCGCCCGCGGAGGCGCGCGTTGACGTCTGGATCCCTGACCTGAGCGGGTACCCGGAGGCCCTCGACAAAGCGAAGATACTGCTCGAAACGGCCGCCGAGGTGGAACACGCGCTGCTTGTGCAGTACCTGTACGCGGCGTTCTCGCTGAAAGGCAGCGCGGAAGGAGCCGATGACAGCCAAAAGAACTCCCTGAAGAAGTGGTTGCGCGAGCTGCGCCAGATCGCGCAGCAGGAAATGGCGCACCTCATGAGCGTCGAGAACCTGCTGCTGGCGATCGGGTTGCCACCCAACCTCGAACGCGAGGACTTTCCGCCGCGAAAGGATCTCTACCCGTTCGAACTTCACCTTCAAGCACTGACACAAAAGTCGCTGGCGAAGTACGTGACGGCCGAGGCCCCCCAGGATGCCACGGGTATTGACGCCATCATCGAGCAAGCGAAGGACAAGGAGGGCGCGGCGATCAACCATGTTGGCACCATCTACGGTCTGCTGGGTGTTCTGTTCTCGACCGAGCAGCAAATCGAGACCGGCGGATCGGGAAGCGAGTCGTGGGATCGACTGCTGCGCCGAGTTGCCGCAGCCGCCGATCAGCAGAATCCCGACCGGTCGAAATGGCACCTCGACGAGAGCACGATCGACCCGCAAACGCTCACTTTCCAAGCGGACTCGGAAGTCTGGCACGGCACGACGGTTCACCAAATCGGGAACCCCGACGCAGCGCGGGCAGCGATTCGCCAGATCGGCGAGCAGGGCGAAGGACCCACCGGTGGTGGCGAACTGTCACACTTCGAGCGCTTCCTGAGCATGTACCGCGGTGGCGTTGGCGTGTTGCCGTTCCCGTCAGAGGGTGAATGGATACCAACGCGCGCCGTGCCGAGGGATCAGAAGACAGATGCGATCGCCGAACCGCGGACGCAACGCTGGGCGCAGCTCGCCGACCTGCGGTATACGTTGCTCCTTGGCTTCATCGAGCACCACCTGCTGACATCAGATGCCGGTGATCGCGAACATCTCGCGGATTGGGCGTTCAACGAGATGGACGCGCTCCGCGAGCTGTCCGGAATACTAGTCGCGCTTCCGCTTGGAAACGGTTGCGCAGCATTGTCGTTCACCATGCCCGAATTGCTTCACCTGCCTGCCACCGAACCGGAGCGCTGGCAGCTGCAGCGCGACCGGACCAACGCGGCGATCAGCCACGTTCAGCAGATGCAGGCCGCCGATCCAGCCGACCCGCACGCCGACTTCCTCGATGGCCTCCGAGGAACCGACAACGATCGTCTTCCGCTGATGCACGGCGAGGCGCCGCCGCAGTCGACGAGTTTCGCCCGCGACATCCTTCCGCTTTTTCGGCAGAAGGACATCGACCACATGAACGACCAGGTCGGCATGGACCTGACCGATTTCGTCGCGGTCCGCGACTCGGCTGTGTCTATCTCGCAGCGGCTAAGAGGCGTCGGCGGCCGCCGGATGCCGCCACCCCCAGATCCACCGTTGCCCGACGACAAGATCAAGATTTTCGACACCTGGATGGCCGAAGGTTTCCCGCCATAGAGGCGCCCCCCAAGCTTGCCGAGCAGCGGGGAAGTCAGAAGCGGTAGCGCAGGACCCGCGCCTTGCGCGCGCCGGATTTGGTCTTGCCCATGAGCTTCGTCGGGATGCGGATCCACCGAGGAAAGAGGTCGACCTCCGGCGCGTGGGCCAGGCTGGCCTCCTCGACCAGCGTCATTCGCGGGTTCCAGGTCTCGGGATGGTGCGCGTCCTTGAAACCCGCGTAGCCCCACTGGCTTCCGACGTCCTTGAACATCTTCTGAGGGGCGAGCTTGATCGCAATGCGGCTGAACCAGCCGATCCGGCCGTAGTCGTTGAACGCCAGTTCGCCGGTCGCGAAGTGGTCGGTGATGCGGCGGAAGATCGCGACGATCACCGGCTCGGATAGGAACGCGAACAGCCCGTCGGCGACCAGCATCGTGGGGCGGTCCGCCGGGATGGCGTCCGGCCAGTGCTCGTCGGCCAGCGACACCGGTACTGAATGCGAATGCGGGTTGGCAGGCAGCACCTCGCCGCGCAACGCCGTGATCCCGGGCAGGTCGACGCTGTACCAATCCACCGATGGCGGCGGTGCGACGCGATAGAAACCGCTGTCGATGCCGGCGCCGAGATCGACGATGACCGCGTCGGGGTGCCGCTCGACGAAATCGCACACCCGGTCGTCGAGCATCTTCGCGCGCAGCGCCGCCTGGCACACCACGCTGGTCTGCACACCCAGGCCGTTGAAGTCGTAGTCGATCTTGCCGACCACTTCGTCGGCCAGCGTGTCACCGAGGATCGGTCGTGGCCAACGGCCGTCCAGCGCCCTGGCGTACTCGGTCAGAAATGCGGTCTGCTCGATTGGTTTCAGTTCGGTGGTGGTAATCCCCATGACCGAGAACGTACTCCTGTTTTCGGGCGCAACGGTTGGCCCAAAACGTTCACCGCCCTTGCGATTACGAGGTGGCTGGTTGTTCGTTTCTCTCGCGCCGCTCGGCTTCGTCGGCACGGTCCTTGGCCCACACGTCCTCGAACCGTTGTCCCGGGTGCACGTTGGGAAGGCGATTCATCGTGCGGCTGAGCCAAGTGGGTGCTGTGGCCGGCTCCCACTGAGGCAGGGCCGTGCTCAGTGCGTACAGCGTCTTCAGCACAACAAAAACTCCGAACAGCGCGGAGGCATCGGTCATGGCGGCGCCGAACATGCCGAACACGAGCGTGAGATGGACGACGGCGATTCGACCGAGGCTTCGATTCGCCGTCTGGTCGATCTGCCAGAAAGACCAACGACGCAGGCCGGGCAGATCCACAACGAAATCGATGGCGAGGGCGATGAGCACGTACAGGCTCCCGAGTTTCACACTGCGCCAGTCGACGCCGGCCAAATCGCCCTGGCCGTTGCGGTCAAGTACGGACAGGATGACACCGAGGAAGAGACCATGCGCCACAGAGAAGACGAGACTCGTGACGAGGAACCCCTTGACGAAGGAGGCCTGCGAGCGCTGCCGATTTGATTTCGGTGCTAGGTAGGAGACATGTCCGCGGCGTGGACTCCACCGCTGATGGGCAACGATCCGGGCCGAAACGAAGACGCATGCCGCGACGGTCTCGAAGCAATAGACGACCAGCGTCGTGCCTGCCGACCATCCCTCGACGAACCAACCGGCCACCGGAACGGCGTTGACGGCCAGCAGCGCGAGTAGGTGAACGATCCGAGTCACGTTGTCGCGGCCGAACGACACCGGGGCATGCCCTATCGTCGCACGGTTAGCTCAAAACATTCACCGCCCTTGCGATTACGAGCGCGACGGTGGTCACCGCCACAAGGCTCTGCATCGCCATCATTCCCTTCGCCCAGCGAGCCAGCGGCATGGTGTCGGTGGGAGAGAACGCCATCGCGTTTGTCAGGCTGACGTAGAGGTAGTCGACGAACGTCGGGCGCCATCCGGGTTTGACGAGCTTGGCGGTGTCGGGATCCATCTGCGGGAACATGAAGTCCGGGAAGGGCTGTTCGCCGGCGCGCCGGGCGAACGGTCCGCCGCGGTCCAGCTCCCAGTACCAAATGCCGAACACGATGATGTTGGTGACGAAGATCGCCCCGCCGCTGCCCAACAACACCGCGGCCTTGTTGCTCACCTCCCCGGTGAGGATGCGGATGTCGAGCAGGACGGCGGAAAGCGTGTTGTCCAGGGTGATGGCGGCGAGCAGGATCCACGTGGCGTACTTGCCCACCCGCGTAGACCTGGTGAGCCGCAGGGGGTTGAGCCAGAGCAGCACCCCCATCAGCAGCACCTCGAGCCCGATCAGTGGCCAGCGGGGTACCACGGTGTAACTCTTTGGGATTGCCAGCTGCAGACCGATCACGGCGACGAGTGCGAACAGCACCGGTAGTCGGCTTTCAGGGTCGCCGGGCCGCAGCCACGACGGGATGTGGTGTTCGGCGCCCGAGGCGATGCGTTCGGCGCGTTTCGCGAACTCCTCGAGGGCCGACGAGGGTTCGGGTGTGGTGTCCATCAGCCCAGTGTGTGCGCCACGATGTAGCCATGGACGACGACACGACTGGGAACTTCCTGAAGACGTCGCGGCATGTGAGCGTCTGGATCGAGGCCGCCCCGGAGGTGGTCTACGAGTTCGCATCCGATCCGCACGGGTGGCGGCAATGGGCCGCGGGCCTGGCCGAGGGCGGCCTGCGGCAGAGCGCGGACGGTTGGGTGGCCGATTCGCCGATGGGTGAGGTCACGGTCGAGTTTTCGCCGCCGAACGAGTTCGGTGTGCTCGATCACGTGGTGCGGTTGCCGTCCGGCGAAGCGGTGTACAACCCGTTGCGGGTGATCCCCGGCGGGGTCGGGGAGCCCCGCTGCGAGGTGCTGTTCACGGTGCGACGACGGGCAGGCATGACCGACGCGGAGTTCGACGCCGATGCAGCGGCCGTGGCCGCCGACCTCGATACGCTGCGGCGGCTGCTGGAGGGCTAGCGGTCAGACGGGTGAAACCGGCCCAGGGCCAGCCACACCAGGGTGCCCGCGGCCGCGGCGGCCAGCACCGACGGTGCCGCGCTGCTGGTCGCGACCGCGACAATCACCAGGACAATCAGGCCGATTCCTAGCGCAAGCACCTTGTACACCGGCCAGGGCACACCGGCGATGCTGACTTCGTCGAGCACGGTCATAGATTGACGATAGCTCGCAAGTGAGGTTTCGGGCAACCGAAACACCGATTCGGTTGATCACTTTCCTAGCGGGTCTAAGCTGGTCACATGCCACTTTCCGGAGAATACGAACCAAGCCCGTGGGACTGGGTCCGCGGGGACGCCGACAAGATCATGGAGTCCGGCAGCACCGAGGGCGCCGAGATGAAGGGCAAACCCATCATCCTGCTGACCACCATCGGCGCGAAGTCCGGCAAGGTCCGCAAGACCCCGCTGATGCGCGTCGAACACGACGGCGAGTACGCGGTCGTGGCGTCGTTGGGCGGCGCCCCGAAGAACCCGGTCTGGTACTACAACATCAAGGCTCATCCGCAGGTGGAGCTGCAGGACGGTGCCGACACCAAGGACTACGAGGCTCGTGAGGTCTTCGGTGACGAGAAAGCCGCCTGGTGGGAGCGTGCGGTCGAGGCCTGGCCGGACTACGCGGAGTACCAGACCAAGACCGACCGGCAGATTCCGGTCTTCGTGCTCACCCCGATTAACTGAAAACCGCAGGTTGGTGGCACTATTGACCGGTGTCCGCTGAACTGAGCCAAGGCCCTCGCACGTCGCCGCTGTCCGCGGCCGACATCGATGAGGCCACTCAGCGAATTTCGGGCGTGGTCGCCCGCAGCCCACTGCAGTTCAGCGAGCGGTTGTCGGAGACCACCGGCGCCAGCATCTATCTGAAGCGCGAGGACCTGCAGGCGGTCCGGTCGTACAAGCTGCGCGGCGCGCACAACCTGCTGATGCAGCTGTCCGATGACGAGATCGCCGCAGGCGTGGTGTGCTCGTCGGCGGGCAACCATGCGCAGGGCTTCGCGATGGCGTGCCGGTCGATGGGAATCCACGGTCGGGTGTACGTGCCCGCGAAGACGCCGAAGCAAAAGCGCGACCGCATCCACTACCACGGACGCGACTTCATCGAACTGATCGCCATCGGCAAGACTTACGACGAGGCCGCGGCTGCAGCGCTCGAAGACGTCGCGCGCACCGGTGCGACGCTGGTGCCGCCGTACGACGATCCGCGGACGATGGCAGGCCAGGGCACCATCGCCGCGGAGATTCTCGACCAGCTCGACAGCGAGCCGGACCTCGTGATCGTCCCCGTCGGTGGCGGCGGCTGCATCGCAGGCATCACGACCTATCTGGCCGAGCGGACGACGAATACTTCGGTGCTCGGCGTTGAGCCGGCCGGGGCCGCGGCGATGATCGCCGCGCTGGCCGCGGGGGAGCCGGTGACGCTGGAACATGTCGATCAGTTCGTCGACGGGGCCGCAGTGAACCGTGCGGGCAGACTGACCTACGCTGCGTTGGCCGCGGCGGGCGACATGGTGTCGATCACCACCGTCGACGAGGGCGCGGTGTGCACCGCGATGCTCGACCTGTACCAGAACGAGGGCATCATCGCCGAACCCGCGGGGGCGCTGTCGGTGGCCGCGCTGATGGAAGCCGACATCGAGCCGGAAGCGACTGTGGTGTGCCTGATTTCGGGTGGCAACAACGATGTCTCGCGCTACAACGAGGTGCTGGAGCGCTCGCTGGTGCACCTGGGCCTCAAGCACTACTTCCTGGTCGACTTCCCGCAGGAGCCCGGCGCGCTGCGCCGGTTCCTGGACACCGTGCTCGGGCCGGGTGACGACATCACGCTGTTCGAGTACGTCAAACGCAACAACCGAGACACCGGGGAAGCGCTCGTTGGCGTCGAGCTGAGTTCGGCCGCGGACCTCGAAGGCCTGCTGGAGCGGATGAAGGCGTCCGACATTCACGTCGAGACGCTTGAGCCGGGCTCGCCCGCGTATCGCTACCTGCTCTGAGCTATCTCGGCGCCACGACTGCAAGGCCGGCTGTTGCCGCGGCGTCGGCCAGCTGCCTGTCGTAGGTGACGATGGCCCTGAGGTCGGGTGCGGTCATCGCGGCGGCCAGATGGATTGCGTCCAGGGTTCGCAGCTCGGGAGGCAACTTGGTAGCCGCTGCATCGAGCAATCTGTTGTTCAACGGCACAAGGTGCAGTCTGGCGATGATGCTGCGGGCAGTCTCGACGAGCTCGATCGAGCGATGCATCGCAACGGCTCGGACCACTTCGGTTCGTGCTAGGGCAGCGGCCATTCGGGCGTCGGACCGATGTTCGGCCAGGTAGGTTCTGAGCGCACTGGATTCGGCCTCGCTCACGACCAATTTCACGAGCGCTGAGCTATCCAAATACAGCTGCATTACCGCTCGTCAGCGCGCAGTCGCTGTAGCGCCGCGGAGGCGTCAAACTCAACATCCAACGGAGTTACGTCAAGAAGGTCTCCCGGCGACTCGGCCGGAATCACATCTCCCCGAAGGATCAGCTCCTCCCAGCTGTCTTCGCCGGCCGGCACGATACGGGCTACCAGACGGCCTCGTTGAGTCACCTCGACGGTTTCCCCACGTGCCACCCGTGCGATATAGCGGCTGGCATTCTGTCGCAGCTCACGGAGTCCAATGCGCTCCATGTAGCACATGGTAGCACTTAGCCCGCTGCTTTCATCTCCGGCTCAACCAGCACAAGTGACTCGTCGTTGGCGCGAAAGACGGCCTCGATCGGCACACCCAGTTCGGTCGCGACCGCGGTCAATAGCGTCGACCACTGCCGGTCGGCATCCGAGATCGGACCCTTTCCTGGTCGGGTCAGTAGCAGCGCCACGGAGGTGCCGTCCTTGAGTCCGTCGAGCACCTCGAGAAGCGCTGCCATTGTGGATTCCACGATCGGACGCCGCGGTCGAGGCCCGAGCGGAACCTGACTCAAGGCCTTCACCATGCGCAGATCAGGTCCGACGAACCCGATCCACAGAAGTCTTTCGCTGAAACCAAGCGGGCCCATCACAGCCCGCCAACGTTGCCCCATATCTGCGGTCGAGTGAATCGGGTCGGTCGCGGTTTCAATCGGCGGTGGCATGTAGGGATGAGCCATATCGTGAGCATCGCCCACGAAAGCCGTTCCGCGGTAATCAGTTATCCACAGATCACACGGCTGTGGATGGCGACTTGACAATGCGCAGAATCGCGAAAGAATGCCCCTCCAGCCACGCGGCTTCGGCGTTGACCGTCGGCTCGCCCCATGCCAGCACGCCCTCACCGGTGACGGGAACGTCGACGGCGTCGATGCCCAAATTGCACACGATCGCCAGTGAGCCCCGGTACATGACGATCCACCGCTGCTCCTCGTCGTAGTCGACGCGCAGGTGGTCCAGCCACGGGTCGGCCAAGTCGGGTTCGTTGTGCCGCAACGCGATCAGCCGCTGGTAGACCCGCCGCAGCCGGCCGTGTTCGCCGTCGTCGATCTCGTCCCAGTTGAGCCTGGACCTTTCGAAGGTCGCCGGATCTTGCGGGTCGGGAATTTCGTCGGCGTCCCAGCCGTGCTCGGCGAACTCACGCTTGCGACCCTCGGCGGTCGCCATGGCCAACTCCGGTTCCGGGTGCGAGCTGAAAAACTGAAACGGCGACGACGAACCCCACTCCTCGCCCATGAAAAGCATTGCGGTATACGGCGACCCGAGCACCAGAGCTGCCTTTACCGCCAGCTGGCCGAAGCTGAGGTTCTGCGACGGCCGGTCGCCGACCGCACGATTGCCGACCTGATCGTGCGTCACGGTATACGCCAGCAGGCGCGTCGCCGGGATACTGGCCGTGTCCAGCGGACGGCCGTGGCGCCGGTGCCGGAACGAGGAGTATGTCCCCGCGTGGAAGTAGCCGTGCTTCAACGTCTGTGCCAGCGTCTGCAGCGACCCGAAGTCGGTGTAGTAGCCGTGCCGTTCGCCCGACACCGCGGCGTGGATCGCGTGGTGTATGTCGTCGTCCCACTGTGCGGTCATCCCGTAACCACCCCGATCGCGGGGGGTGATCAGGCGCGGATCGTTGAGGTCGCTCTCGGCGATCAACGACAGCGGCCTGCCCAATTCTTCGGCCAGCGCCTCGGTTTCGGCAGACAGTTCTTCGAGGATGTGGATGGCGGTGGTGTCGACAAGCGCGTGCACGGCGTCGAGTCGCAGGCCGTCGGCGTGGAAGTCACGCATCCAGCGCAACGCGCCGTCCAGGATGTAGCGGCGCACCTCGTCGGCGTCCGCGCCGGAGATGTTGATCGATTCGCCCCACGGATTGCTGCCCGACGACAGGTACGGTCCGAACCGCGGCAGGTAGTTGCCCGACGGGCCAAGGTGATTGAACACCGCATCGATCAGCACGCCAAGGCCGCGACGATGACATGCGTTGACAAACCGGACCAGGCCGTCGGGCCCGCCGTACGGCTCGTGCACCGCATACCAACCCACGCCGTCATAACCCCAGCCATGTGTCCCGCCGAACGTGTTGACCGGCATCAGCTCGACGAACTCGACACCCAAATCGACCAGATAGTCCAGCTTCTCGATCGCCGAATCGAACGTACCGCGCGGCGTGAACGTTCCGACGTGCAACTCGTAGATGACCCGACCCTCGATCGACTGACCATGCCAGTCGCCATCGGTCCAGGCGTCCGACGCGGGCTG
>JAVRPX010000507.1:0-4397 GCA_032161985.1 Mycobacterium sp. | reverse complement strand
AGTCGATGATGTGGATGAAGCTGACGGCCCGCAGCTTCGCGGGCCACGGGTCGATGATCCACGAACACAACGCGGTAACCGCGGTCGCCGAGGCGACCGCAAGACTCGGGCGCCACGAGTTCCCTTTAGTGATGACCGATGCTGTGTCGCAGTTCCTGGCGGCGATCACCGAGGAGACGGGCTATTCGTTCGACGTCGATTCACCCGATCTGGCAGGCACGATCGCTAAGCTCGGGCCGATCGCGCGCGTCGTCGGCGCCACCCTGCGCGATACCGCCAACCCCACGATGCTCAAGGCCGGCTACAAGGCCAACGTCATTCCCGCCACCGCGGAATCGGTGGTCGATTGCCGCATCCTGCCCGGCAGGCAGGCTGCCTTCGAGCGCGAGGTCGACGAGTTGCTCGGCCCCGATGTGACGCGGGAGTGGATCACCGAGCTGCCGTCCTACGAGACGACTTTCGACGGCGACCTGGTGGACGCGATGAACGCCGCGATTGTCTCCGTCGATCCCGACGCCCGTATTGTGCCGTACATGCTGTCGGGCGGGACTGACGCAAAGGCGTTCGCCCGGTTGGGGATTCGCTGCTTCGGCTTCGCGCCCCTGCAGCTGCCGCCTGATCTGGACTTCACCGCGCTGTTCCACGGCGTCGACGAGCGGGTACCCGTCGACGCGTTGAAGTTCGGCACCCAGGTTCTCGAGCATTTCCTGATGAACTGCTGACCCTAGAAAGGAAACACCATGGCTTTTGACTACAACCCTTACGAGTTCCTCCCGAAGCTGCCGTCGTTCACCCTGACCTCGGAGTCGGTCACCGACGGGCAGCCGCTGGCCAACAACCAGGTCAGCGGCATCATGGGTGCCGGTGGTTCCGACGTCTCGCCGCAGCTGAGCTGGTCCGGTTTCCCCGAGGAGACCCGCAGTTTCGCCGTCACGGTGTACGACCCGGACGCGCCGACAGCGTCCGGCTTCTGGCATTGGGCCGTCGCCAACCTGCCCGCGACCGTCACCGATTTGCCCGCCGGTGTCGGCGACGGCAGCAGCAGCGGATTTCCAGGCGACGCAATCACTTTGGCAAACGATGCAGGCCTGAAGCGCTACGTCGGTGCCGCCCCGCCACCCGGGCACGGCGTGCACCGGTATTTCATTGCGGTGCACGCCGTCAAGGTCGAGAAGCTTGACATCGACGGCGATGCGAGCCCCGCTTACCTCGGGTTCAACCTGTTCATGAACGCGATCGCGCGCGCAGTCATCCACGGCACCTACGAGCAGACGTAGTCAGCGCGCGGCCGAGCCGACGGCATCGGACAGCGACTCGAAGCCACCCTCGCGCAGCTTGCGGGCGAGGCCGTCGTGAATGTGCTTGGCCCACAACCCGCCGCCGTAGATGAACCCGGTGTAGCCCTGCACCAGGGATGCGCCAGAGGTGATGCGGTCCCACGCGTCGTCGGCGGTTTCTATGCCACCGACACTGATTAACACCAGCCGGTCGCCCGCCCGGCGATACAGTCGGCGCAGCACCTCCGCGGAGCGCTGGGCCACCGGCGGACCGGAAACGCCACCTGTGCCCAGCACCTCGGCACCAGGTGTGGCGAGCCCGTCGCGCGACACCGTGGTGTTCGTGGCGACGATGCCCGCCAAGCCCAATCCAACTGCCAGATCGGCGATCTCGTCGACATCGTCGTCGGACAGGTCGGGCGCGATCTTGACAAGCACGGGCGTCGACGTCTGCGCCTTCACCGCGGACAGGATGGGCCGCAACGAGGAGACTGCCTGCAGATCACGCAGCCCTGGCGTGTTCGGTGAGCTGACGTTGACCACCAGAAACGCGGCCAGCGGGCCGACCAGCCGGGCGCATTCGGCGTAGTCGTCGACCGCGCCCTCTGGCGGCGTGACCTTGGTCTTGCCGATGTTGATCCCGATCGGCACCTCCGGTGTGCGCCGGGCAAGGCGCAGCGCCAGCTCACCAGCGCCGTGGTTGTTGAACCCCATCCGGTTGAGCAACGCGCGGTCGTCGGGCAGCCGGAACATCCGCGGCGGCGGATTGCCTGGCTGCGCCTGCGCGGTGACGGTGCCGATCTCCGCGTAGCCAAAGCCGAGCGCGCCCCACGTGCGCAGGCCCCTGCCGTCTTTGTCGAATCCGGCCGCCAGGCCCAGCGGGCCTGCGAACCGCACCCCGAACACCGTGCTGGCCAGCACCGGATCGTGCGGCGCCAGCCATCGCGCCAACCCGCGGCGCAGCGGAAGGACCGCGGTCACGCCCCGCAAGAAAGCGAAAACCCAGGTGTGAATGCGTTCGGGGGCAACCAGAAACAGCGCCCACCGCAGCGCGCGGTACATCACAAGGCGGGCTGATCCGGAATGCCAAGCCTGTCCGCGGCGGTCTTCTTACGGCGCAGCAGTACGCGCCTGCTGCCGTCGGTGTACAGCCGTACCCGGGTGAGTTCCCATCCGCGGTACTCGGCCTCGATTGACAGTCGGGTGGATGCGCTGATCCGGGTCAAATCCGGCGGCAGCCGCAGCGGTATCCACTCGTATTCGTCCGATAGGTCGTTGTCCCAGCCTTCTGGCATCCGTCCCCTGTGCATGGCCGTCATCGGGACACCCCTGCGTTAGCGATCACCTGCACACCCGCTCCCGAGCCGGACACCACATACAGGGTGCCAGATGCTTCGTCGAAGGCCAGGGAGTTGGGCTGCTGCACGGTTCGATAACGCACCTTCTCGACGGGGATACCGGTGGCCAGATCGTAACCAACGACGGTGTTGGTCGCCGTCTGCGACACCCAGGTCAGCCCCGACGAACCGGCCAGCCCGTATGGCGCGTCGCGCACCGGGGACCGCTGGCGCAGGATCAGCGGGTCCGTGCCGAACACCAGCAGCTCGTCGCCGCGGGTGTCGGCGACCAAGACCCGGCCCGCCGAGTCCGCCGCCATCGTGGTCGCTCCCTCGCCGGCCCGCAGCGCGTGATCGGCGTCGTTGCCGCTCGCCGAGATGGTGGTCACCGATGTCTGCCCGCGGTCCAGCACAACGACCGTATTTCCCTGCGCAACTAGGGAATCCACCCGCGCGAAGATCTTCAGTGAAGCGCCGACACCTGCGTCGGAATTCAGCGTGTAGACGGCGCCGTCCGCACTGCCGAGGACCAGCTTGCCGTCGGCGCGCCGGGCGATAGCGGTGAAGTCGGTGCCCCGTCGGCCCTCGATATCCACCTTCGTGGCCGTGCCGGCGCGGATGTCGACACGGAAGTAGCCGCCGCGCGTCGACGCATACACCCGGCCGTCGTTGTCACCCGTCATCGCCGTCGCCGGACCGGGCAGCCGCACCTGTCGCTCGGCGCCGGATTGGGGTACCACGGTGACCATCGACTGGCTCCCGAAAAGCGGGCTGAGCACCGCCAACGACGCCGTTACCCCGTCGAACACGGCCGCCTGCGCGAGCCCGCCCAGCGGTCGCACCACGCCTGCGGGTTCTCCGGTGACAGGAGGGGACTGCGCGGCCTGAGCGGGCACGATCGTCGGCGGCGGAGCGTCGGCATGGTTAGCCGAGCACCCGACCAATCCGGTCATTGCCAGCACAACGGCACCGACGCGAATTAGCTGAACTAACGAGTTTAAGCGGCGCGGCAAGGGGTAGCTCTCGGAGGTGCGAATTGGTTCTCAATGGACAAGCAAGTGTAGGCAAAACCGCCATCAACAAATGGCCACGTCCGGCACGTTCGGCGCCATCGACGGCGGTATGGTTCGGTCATGACCCTCGCCGCAGACAGGGATTTGGGAAACCAAGAGTTTGCTATCGAGGACATCACTACAGGTCTACACGCCAGCGGATTTGGCCAGGTCGGTGACGGTCGCAGTTTTTCGTTCCACATCGAAAAGCAGGTGCTGGTCGTCGAGGTCTACCGCCCGCGGATCACGGGGCCGGTCCCACAGGCCGAGGATGTCGTGGCGGCTGCCAGCCGCAGGCTCACCGACGTCGATCTGTTCGACGAGCGCAGCGTGTCCGCGGCCGTGCGGGACGCGGTGGCCACCGCGCAGCGGGTGACGCGCACAGCGCGCTGACAGCAGCCCCACGGTACGGTCGTCGTCGTGATTGAGGCGCCGGCGATGTCGTGGCTGCAAGTAGTCGTCCTGTCGGTGGTGCAGGGACTGACCGAATTCCTGCCCGTTTCGTCGTCGGGTCACCTGGCGATAGTCTCGCGCATCTTCTTCGATGACGACGCGGGCGCGTCGTTCACCGCCGTCACTCAGCTGGGGACCGAGTTGGCGGTATTGCTGTACTTCGCCCGCGACATCGGCCGCATCCTCAAGGCCTGGTTCAACGGTCTGTTCGTCGCCGCGCACCGCACCCTCGACTATTGGATGGGCTGGTACGTCATCATCGGCACCATTCCGATCGG
>JAVRPX010000506.1:0-3970 GCA_032161985.1 Mycobacterium sp. | reverse complement strand
TCAGCACCAACAGCGCCTGGGTGCGGCTGCCGACGCTGGTGATGGCGCTGGCCTGTTGGTGGCTGATCAGCCGCGAGGTCATCCCGCGGCTGGGCCACTCGGTGAAAACCAGCCGCGCCGCCGCGTGGACGGCGGCGGGTATGTTCCTGGCGTTCTGGCTGCCACTCAACAACGGGCTGCGGCCGGAACCGATTATCGCCCTTGGCATTCTGCTGACCTGGTGTTCGGTCGAGCGGGGGGTGGCCACCAGCCGGCTGCTGCCGGTTGCGATCGCGATCGTCATCGGGGCACTGACCCTGTTCTCCGGGCCCACCGGTATCGCCGCCGTCGGCGCCCTGCTCGTCGCCGTCGGACCCCTGAAAACGATTGTTGCTGCGCATACTTCACGATTCGGCTACTTCGCTCTTTTGGCGCCGATCCTGGCCGCGTGCACGGTGACCATCATCCTGATCTTCCGTGATCAGACTTTGATCGGCGAACTGCAGGCCAGCACCTTCAAGGCCGCGGTCGGCCCCAGCCTGAGCTGGTTCGACGAGCACATCCGCTACGAGCGGCTGTTCACCACCAGCCCTGACGGCTCGGTGGCACGCCGGTTCGCGGTGCTGACACTGCTGTTGTCGCTGGCCGTGTCGGTGGCAATGTCGTTGCGCAAGGGCAGGATTCCGGGGACCGCGCTGGGTCCGAGTAGGCGCATCGTCGGGATCACCGTCATCTCGTTCCTGGCGATGATGTTCACCCCCACCAAGTGGACCCACCACTTCGGCGTGTTCGCGGGGCTCGCGGGATCTCTGGGCGCACTGGCCGCCGTCGCCATCACCGCCACAGCGATGAAGTCGCGTCGCAACCGGTCGGTGTTCACCGCCACCGTGCTGTTCGTGATGGCACTGTCGTTCGCGACCGTCAACGGCTGGTGGTACGTCTCCAACTTCGGCGTGCCGTGGTCGAACCAGTTCCCCGAGTGGCATTTTGGCTTCACCACGTTCCTGCTCGGGCTATCCGTCCTGGCCCTGCTGCTGGCGGCGTGGTTCCAGTTCTCCGGCCGCGACGATTCGGCGCCGACTGGGCGAGCCTTGCAGCGAATCGCGCAGAGCCCGTTGGCGATCGCCACCTGGGTGCTGGTGCTCTTCGAGGTGCTGACGCTGACACTGGGCATGACGCAGCAATACCCGGCATGGAGCAACGGCCGGTCAAACCTCGAGGCTCTCACCGGAAAGACCTGCGGGCTGGCCAACGATGTGCTGGTCGAACAGGACCCCAATGCCGGGCTGCTGACCCCCATCGACGTGCCGGTCGGCGAGGCGCTGGGTGCCGCGACCTCGGAAGGATTCGGCCCCAACGGCATTCCCAGTGATGTCTCCGCCGACCCGGTCATGGAGAACCCCGGTGTCTCCAACTTCGCCGACACCGACACCGCCACCGTCAGCGCGAACGAGGCAGGCACCGAGGGCGGCACCACCTCGGCAGCGGGTGTCAACGGTTCGCGGGCCCGGCTTCCATACAGCCTCGATCCCGCCCGCACTCCCGTGCTGGGCAGCTGGCGGGCAGGCACCCAGCAGCCGGCGGCGCTGCGCTCGGCGTGGTACCGGCTGCCGCCCCGCGATCAGGCGGGCCCGCTGCTCGTGGTCTCCGCGGCTGGGCGCTTCGATCCCGGCGAGGTCGCCGTGCAATGGGCCAACGACAAGGGTGAGCCTGCAGGCGGCATCGGATTCGCCGACGTCGGATCCGCACCGGCATGGCGCAACCTGCGCGCACCGCTGGCAGCGATACCGCGCGAGGCCACCCAGGTCCGGCTGGTTGCCACCGACGACGACCTCAACCCGCAACACTGGATCGCGATCACGGCGCCGCGCATCCCGCAGCTGCGCACGCTGCAGGACGTCGTCGGCTCCCAGGACCCGGTGCTGCTGGACTGGCTCGTGGGGATGGCGTTCCCGTGTCAACGCCCGTTCGGCCATCAGTACGGCGTAACCGAGGTGCCGAAGTGGCGCATCCTGCCCGACAGGTTCGGCGCGGAGGCCAACTCGCCGGTGATGGACAACCTCGGCGGCGGCCCACTCGGCATCGCCGAGCTCCTGCTGCGGCCGACCACGGTGCCGACCTATTTGAAGGACGACTGGTTCCGCGACTGGGGCGCGCTGCAGCAGCTCACCCCTTACTACCGGGATGCGCAGCCGGCACGGCTCGATCTCGGTTCGACAACGCGTAGCGGGCTGTGGAGCCCGGCGCCGCTGCGTCATTAGGTCCGTCGCCTAACATCGAGCCTCGTGTCTGCCCACCGCGTCGCCCGGCTGATCGCCGTCGTCGCGGGCATCGCAGGGGTGGTGTTGTGCGCGCTGGTCCCGCTGTTGCCGGTCAAGCAGACCACCGCCACCATCATGTGGCCACAGGCTCCCGGCTCTGACGGGCTGGTCAGCGACGTCACCGCGCCGCTGGTGTCAGGAGCCCCGCAGGCCATCGACGTATCGATCCCCTGCCGGACAGTGGCCACCCTGCCCGCGGCAGGCGGCCTGGTCTTTTCCACCATCCCGCCCGCGGGCATCCAGGCCACCCGCAACGGCCTGTTCGTCACGGCCAATGCCAACACCGTCGTGGTCGCCTTTCGTGACTCCGTGGCAGCGGTGGCACCCAGGCCCGCGGTGGCCTCCGGCGCCTGCAGCACCCTGCACGTCTGGGCCGATGCCGGGGGCGCGGGCGCCGAGTTCGTCGGCATACCCGGCGCCACAGGAACGCTGACGGCGGAGAACAAACCTCAGGTCGCCGGCGTGTTCAGTGACCTCAAAGTCGCCGCCCAGCCGGGTCTGTCGGCACGCATCGACGTCGACACCCGGTTCATCACGACGCCGACGGCACTGAAGCTCGGCGTGATGGTGCTCGGCGTCATCTGCGTACTGGCTTCGATCGTGGCGCTGGGGGTGCTTGACCGATACTCGGGTCGTCGCGTCCGCGACGCGTGGCGACGGTTCTGGCGCGTCGGCCTTTCCACTTGGCTGGCCGACGTCGGAGTCGTCGGCACCCTGCTGCTCTGGCACGTCATCGGCGCGATCTCGTCCGACGACGGCTACAACCTGACCATCGCGCGGGTGTCGGGCGATGCCGGCTACACGCCCAACTACTACCGCTTCTTCGGCACCACCGAGGCGCCCTTCGACTGGTACCAATCGGTGCTCTCACACATGGCGGCGATCAGCACGGCAGGCGTGTGGATGCGGCTGCCCGCCACCGTGGCGGCAATCGCCACCTGGCTGATCATCAGCCGATGCGTGCTGCCGCGGGTCGGAAGGCGGGTGGCGAACAACAGGGTCGCGGTCTGGACCGCAGGGGCCGTGTTCCTGGCGGCGTGGCTGCCGTTCAACAACGGCCTTCGGCCCGAGCCGCTGATCGCGTTCGGGGCGCTCGTCGCGTGGGTGCTGGTCGAAAGCGCGATCGCGACCCGCCGATTGTGGCCCGCCGCGGTTGCGATCGTCGTGGCGGTGTTCAGCGTCACACTGGCGCCGCAGGGCCTCATCGCGCTGGCCCCGCTGCTGGTCGGCGCGCGGGCCGTCGCCGGCATCATCCGAGAGCGGCGCGCTAGTGCCGGGCTCCTCGCCCAGCTCGCGCCGCTGGCCGCTTCGCTGGCGCTGATCTTCGTCGTCGCGTTCCGCGACCAGACACTGGCCACCGTCGCCGAATCGGCGCGCATCAAGTACAAGAGCGGCCCGACCATCCCGTGGTATCAGGACTTCCTGCGCTACTACTTCCTGACCGTCGAGGACAGCGCCGACTCCTCACTGACCCGTCGCTTCGCCGTACTGGCGCTGCTGCTGTGCCTCTTCGGCATGCTCGCGGTGCTGCTTCGGCGGGGCGGTGTCCCCGGCATGGCGAAGGGCCCGGTGTGGCGGCTGATCGGCACAGCGGCCGTCGGATTGCTGCTACTGACGTTCACGCCGACGAAATGGGCGGTGCAGTTCGGCGCGTTCGCAGGCCTCGCAGG
>JAVRPX010000505.1:0-4611 GCA_032161985.1 Mycobacterium sp. | reverse complement strand
GACGGCCTTGCGTATGGTCTAGGCGTGCCCGAAGGCTTTACCGAAACGTTCGCGGCAGGGCTTGCGAGCTACGGCGAGCAGCAATGCATCGAGTTCGAGGGCCGGTGGTACTCCGGCCGCGAAGTGGCCGCGTACGGCGTGGCGATCGAGGAGGCACTACGCGACGGCGGCGTGGCCGATGGCGCCCCGGTCGGTCTGGTCGTTCGCAACCGGCTGCAGCATGCCGCCGCGATCGTCGGCTTCCTCGCCGCGGGTCGCCCGGTCTCGATGATCTACTCGTTCCAGTCGCCCGAGTCGATCGGCCGCGACATCGAAAAGCTCGAGTTGTCGGCCATCATCGCCGATCGCGAGGACTGGACGGATCCGGTGATCGAAGCCGCCAAGCGCGCAGGCAGTGCGGGCGTGGCGATCGCATTGACGACGCCTACCGTTGCGGCCGTCGACGGACTGGAGCGTCGCGACGAATCCCGTCAGCACGCCGAAGTCGAACCCGATGTGGCACTTAACATTTTGACCAGCGGCACCACCGGTCCGCCGAAGCGGCAGGCGATCAAGACGCCCGTGCTGGAGCGAACCGTGTTCAGCGTGACAAGCGGTGAAAAGGCTCCGCCCGGTGCACCACCGGAGTTCGCCTACTGGCAGTTCGGCGGCATCGGGGTATGCCAGCTGGTCGCGGGAGTTCACAACGTCAGGCGCATCGCGATGCTGGAGCGGTTCACTGTCGATGGGTTTGTGCACGCGATAAAAACGCACGGCATCAAGCGATCCGGTGTGCAGCCCGCCGTCATCCGCATGCTGCTCGACGCTGACGTGCCCAAGGAAGACTTGTCGTCTCTGGATATCCTGATCAGCGCATCCGGTCCGCTCGACCCGGAAACCCGCGACGAGTTCGAGGCGCACTTCCAGCTTCCGGTCAGGTTGGCTTATGGTGCAACCGAATTCGCTGGCTCACTCTGTGCGTGGACGCCCGACCTCGTCGACGAGTTCGGTGCATCCAAACGCAACAGCGTCGGCAGACCGCTGCCCGATACGCAGGTGCGCATCGTCGACCCGGATACCGGAGCCGAGCTGCCCGCCGGTGAGCAGGGGTTGTTGGAAGCGAAGGTGGCACCGATCAGCCCGGACTGGATCCGCACCACCGATATCGCGTCGATGGACGCCGACGGGTTCGTCACCCTGCACGGCAGGGCCGATGGCGCCATCAACCGCGGCGGGTTCAAAATTCTGCCGGAAACCGTTCGGCGCGTGCTCGTCTCGCATCCCGCGGTGCGCGACGCCTGCGTGGTGGGCGTGCCGGATGCGCGGCTTGGCCAGGTACCGTTCGCCGCGATTGAAGCCACGCCGGGCCTGCCGGTTCCGTCCGACGACGAACTGAAGGACCTCGTGCGCCAATCGCTGCCGGTGTACAACGTGCCGGTCGCCTTCGCCGTTGTCGACGAACTGCCGCGCAACCCGGCGTTGAAGGTGAGTCTGCCCGCCGTCGCCTCGCTCTACGACGCGCGCGCGAACAGGTAGAACCGCGCGGGGTCCTTGCCGTTGTGGTCCAACGCAGGCTCACTGCCTGACGACAGCAGCGTCCAGTCCGCGGCGAACCGTCGCTTGACCTCATCCGGATCGATGCCCGGCACGCCGTAGGACCCGCCGGTGATGAACTCGACCAACAGCAGACGCGCGTCCGGGGCCGCCACCTCGCTGACCTCGCGCACGTAGGCGTCGCGATCGCCGGCGCTCATGCCGTGCAGGCAACCGTTGTCGACGATGAGACCGAAGCTCGACCCGATGCCTTCGCGGCTGAGGCGTGTTACGTCGGCGCGGGCGAAGTTGACGTTGACTTTGTTGGCCGCCGCCTTCGCCTTGGCCTTGTCGAGAGCCTTGGCGACGAAGTCGACGCCGGTGACGTGCCAGCCGTGCTTGGCCAGATAGATGGAGTTGTCGCCGGTGCCGCAGCCGAGATCCAACGCCGTGCCCGGTCCCAGGGCGCCGTCGCCCTCGACCAGGTCCTTCAGGCTCTTGGCCATCGGGTGCCCGTCCCAGGGCACGAAGCCGAGCCGGTAGAAGGTCTTGAACAGCAGTTGCCGCGACGACATCGGTCAGATCGCCCCGAGGTCCGCCGACAGCCAGTGCTGGGGCTTCAACCAGATCGCCACGCTCTCACCGTGCTGACTGCGGGCGAACTCGAGGTAGGCGTCCACCTTGTCCGGCGCCAGATAACGCTTGGTCATCTCGACGAGCTGCTCGTCGGTGCTTGGCTCGATGCGGCTGACCGGACCGTCGACCGCGACATAGCGCACCGAGGGTTCGAGGCGCTCCGCCATCAGGGTGAATTCGCCCTGGGTCTCGATGAGCCGATGCTTGCGTGAGCCCACTCCGGTGATCACCCAGGGCTCGCCGCCGGGCGTGTATTGGTACCAGATCGGCACCGTCAACGGTCCACGCTTGTCACCTGCGCTCACCGATAACGCCGCGATGTGCGGCTCGGCCAGAAACTGTTCGCGTTCTTCCTTTGAAAGGGCCATGCTCTCCAGGCTAGTCACGGCGGCAGAGCGATGAAGCGCTTGAGTTTGCCGCTCGCCTGGTGGCGGGGGATGCGGTCGACGGCCCGAATCGCGACCGTCGGGTCCGACAAACCACAACCGCGCAGTGCGGCGACCACCGACACTCTCAGTGCATCCACGTCCGGGCGACCGACGGCGAGGATGTCGGCGCCGGCGGCCGTCTGCACGACTTGGTATTCGCAGACGCGTGGATCGGTGCCGAGTACATGACGGAAAGTAATGGCGGGCACCGTGATTGATCCATAGAGAAAATCGTCATCCCGTCGCCCGCCGATGTCGGCCACTCGCGCGAACGCGCTGCCGCACTCACACGGACCCGGCAGCAACGCCACGTCATCGCCGAGGTCGTAGCGGATGAACGGGAACGTACGGTTGGCCAGCCCTGTCGCGAGTGTCCGCGCAGCGGGCTCGTCGGGGCCCACCGGTGCGCCGTTCTCGTCGACGCGTTCGAGCACAACCTCGTCTTCGCAGATGTGCAGTCCGTCGCCGAGTCCGCAACCGACCGCCTGAACCCCGATCTCGGTGGATCCCCAGAGGTTGTAAACCGGGGCATTCCATGCGTTCGCGATCGCCTGCCGGTCCTCGTCGAGCAACGGCTCGGAGTTGGTGCTGACCCGCACCGGGTGGCACCGCAAATCGCCTGCCAGCGCGGCGCGGGCGAGCCGTCCGATCACTGACGGGTAGCCGACCAGGTGTGTGGGCCGGGCGGCCGCCACCGCGGCCAGCACCTCGTCGAACGGCGCTCCTGCCGCGATGACGACGGTCCCCATGTCCGCAGCGGTCGGCACGTCGAACAGTGGCGTGCTGGCATGCGGGGGTGCGCCCGCCTCCAGCACGGCCAGGCGTGTCGGACCCAGCGGTGGCCCGCTCCGCTCCGCCCGTGCCTGCGTGCGCCAGGCCAGGCACGCGATGGACACGAAGAACTGCCAACCCCAGATGTAGACGCCCCGAACGCCGCTGGAGCCACCCGAACTGAACACCTGATGGCCGTCGGGCGTGTACGAATACCATTTCTGGTGTGCCAGAACGTGTTCTGCGCGTTCGCGGTTCAGTTCGCGATCGGTGACAATGTCGTCCCAACAGTCCTGCGCTTCGACCTTCGTCATGATTGGCACGGCGGCCAGATCTGCCACTGTGGCGCCGGCCGGATCAAGGTCCCTGAGGCGTCGCGCGTGAAAAGGCGAGCGCTCCCTCGCGAAGCCCAGGAGCATGCGCAGCCGGTGATCTCGATAGCGGTCGATTCGTTCGCGCGGCCAGTCCAGGCGTGTGGTGTGGTCCTCGAGTGCGGCCTGGACCGCGTTCAGGTGCGCGGCCCGCACACGGTCGTAGGTGGCACGCGCGGAAGTCATTTCGCCCCACCTCCGATAATTGACGTCGAATTCGGAAAATTGGCTAGCTCACGATAGTGCTGGGCGGACACTGGGTGCTGGCCTATGCCCAAGTTCAGATCGGGTCACCATGAGCGACCTCTGTCACCAGCCGGGCGGTCGCATAGAGTCGGATGCTATGCGCTTTGGATTCTTCATCCCGCAAGGCTGGCGACTCGATCTGGTGGACATCCCCACGGCAAGCCAGTGGGAGGTGATGCGCGACCTCGCCGCCTACGCCGACGCCGGCGCGTGGGACTCGGTCTGGGTTTACGACCACTTCCACACCGTGCCGGTGCCGACGCACGAGGCCACCCACGAGGCGTGGTCGCTGATGTCCGCGTACGCGGCGACGACGTCGCGGATCAAGCTGGGCCAGATGTGCACGGCGATGAGCTACCGCAACCCGGTCTATCTGGCCAAGGTCGCCGCCACCGCCGACATCATCTCCGGCGGCCGAATTCAGATGGGCATCGGCGGCGGCTGGTACGAGCACGAATGGAAGGCCTACGGATATGGGTTCCCGTCGGCTGGGGTGCGCCTCGGGCGGCTCGACGAGGGCGTGCGGATCATGCGTGACGCCTGGCGCGACGGCCAGGTCAGCTTCGACGGCAAGTACTACAAAGAGATCGATGGCGCCATTGTTGAGCCAAAGCCGTTGCAGGACGGTGGTCCTCCGCTGTGGATCG
>JAVRPX010000504.1:0-5214 GCA_032161985.1 Mycobacterium sp. | reverse complement strand
AGTTCTACGGCGATCAGGCCGAACTGAACGGCGCGGCCGACGAGTCGTTGAACCCGGTGCCGCGTCAGGTGCTGGTCCCGTGCCTTCCGGAGAACGCCGACGAGTTGGCGACGTGGCTGTCGCAGCTTCGGGGATCGCAGGTATCACTGCGGGTGCCACAACGCGGCGACAAGCGCGCGCTTGCCGAAACCGTGAAGCGAAATGCCCAGGATGCGCTGGCGCAGCACAAGCTGAAGCGCGCAGGCGACTTCACAGCGAGATCCGCGGCGCTGCAAAGCATTCAGGATGCCCTCGGGTTAGCCGATGCGCCGCTGCGCATCGAGTGTGTCGACATCAGCCATGTACAGGGCACCGATGTGGTGGCCTCGCTCGTGGTGTTCGAGGACGGGGTGCCTCGCAAGTCGGACTACCGCCACTACGCGATAAGGGACGCCGCAGGCGACGGCCGCTCCGATGACGTTGCGTCCATCGCCGAGGTGACACGGCGGCGGTTCCACCGGCACGTCCACGACATCCAACATCCGACAGAGCTTGCGCCAGAAGGAAAATCGCGCAAGTTCGCCTATCCGCCCAACCTATTCGTCGTCGACGGTGGGGCACCCCAGGTAAACGCGGCCGCGGCGGCGCTCGACGAACTCGGCGTCACTGACGTCGCGGTGATCGGGCTGGCCAAGCGACTGGAGGAGGTGTGGGTGCCGTCGGAGCCGGACCCCATCATCATGCCGCGCAACAGCGAGGGGCTCTACCTGCTGCAGCGGGTGCGTGACGAAGCACACCGGTTCGCGATCACCTACCACCGCAGTAAGCGTTCGAAGAGGATGACGGCGTCGGCGCTGGACTCGGTGCGCGGGCTGGGGGAGCACCGGCGCAAGGCGCTGGTCACGCACTTCGGCTCACTGGCGCGTCTGAAGCAGGCCAGTGTCGACGAGATCACCGCGGTCCCAGGGATCGGCGTCGTAACGGCAAGGGCGGTGCTGGAGGCGCTTGGCGTACCGCCCGATTCCGGCGCGCCCGCCCCGGTTATCGGCAATGATCAGAGCAGAGCATCGGGATGACAGAACATATGCATGAGGACCTGCGCGAGGACGCCGGCGACGACGACAGCGCCGAATCGGTGCCCGCCGGCGGAGCCGGCGATTCGGACATCGATGTCGTCCTGGTCACCGGGCTGTCCGGGGCAGGCCGCGGCACCGCGGCGAAGGTGTTGGAGGACCTCGGCTGGTATGTCGCGGACAACCTGCCGCCCGAGCTGATCGCCCAGATGGTGGAACTGGGGCTGGCGGCGGGCTCGCGTATCACCCAGCTCGCGGTCGTGATGGACGTGCGCTCGCGCGGTTTCACCGGTGATCTGGATTGGGTGCGAAACGACTTGGCCACCCGCAACATCACCCCGCGGGTGCTGTTCCTTGAGGCCTCCGACGACATCCTGGTGCGCCGCTACGAGCAGAACCGGCGCAGTCATCCACTGCAGGGCAACCAGACTCTGGCCGAAGGCATTACCGCGGAACGGACGATGCTCGCACCGCTACGAGCGGTGGCGGACCTGGTGATCGACACGTCGACGCTGTCCGTGCCTGCGCTGCGCGAAAGCATCGAGCGTGCCTTCGGCAGCGAGACCGTTGCGCACACGAACGTCACGGTCGACTCGTTAGGGTACAAATACGGGCTGCCGATGGACGCCGACACGGTGATGGACGTACGGTTCCTGCCCAACCCGCACTGGGTGGATGAGCTGCGACCGCACACCGGTCAACACCCGGCGGTGCGCGACTATGTGCTCGGCCAGCCGGGCGCCGCCGAGTTCCTGGACACCTACCATCAGCTGCTGAACGTCGTAATCGAAGGTTATCGCCGGGAAGGGAAGCGCTACATGACCGTTGCCATCGGCTGCACCGGCGGCAAGCACCGCAGCGTCGCGATGGCCGAGGCGCTGGCGGCGCGACTAGAGGGCGGCGCATCGCTCACGGTGCGGGTGCTGCACCGGGATCTGGGCCGCGAATGAGTCCGCGGATCGTTGCACTCGGTGGCGGGCATGGGCTCTACGCGACGCTGTCGGCCGCCCGCAGGCTCACCCCGCACGTCACCGCGGTGGTCACGGTCGCCGACGACGGCGGCTCGTCGGGTCGGCTGCGCAGCGAGCTGGATGTGGTTCCGCCCGGTGACCTGCGAATGGCGTTGGCGGCGTTGGCATCTGACAGCCCACAGGGCCGGTTGTGGGCGACGATTATCCAGCACCGGTTCGGCGGCAGCGGCGCGCTGGCGGGCCACCCCATCGGCAACCTGATCCTCGCCGGTCTGAACGAGGTGCTGGCCGATCCGGTGGCGGCGCTCGACGAACTGGGCCGCATCCTCGGCATCCATGGCCGAGTGTTGCCGATGTGCCCAATGGGATTGGGGATCGAGGCCGACGTTTGGGGTCTGGAATCGGATCCGCGGATGAGCCGCGTTATCCGCGGCCAGGTGGCCATCGCCACGACCGTGGGCAAGGTGCGACGGGTGCGGCTGCTGCCAGGGGATCCGCCTGCCACCCGACAGGCGGTGGACGCGATCATGGCGGCCGACCTGGTAGTGCTCGGGCCGGGATCGTGGTTCACCAGCGTGATCCCGCACGTGCTGGTCCCGCAGTTGGCGGCGGCGCTGCAGTCGACAACGGCCCGCCGTGCGTTGGTGGTGAATCTGGTGGCAGAGCCGGGGGAGACGGCGGAGTTCTCGGCCGAACGGCATATTCACGTGCTCGCGCAGCACGCGCCGGAGTTCACCGTGCACGACATCATTGTCGACGCCAGCCGGGTGCCCAGCGAGCGTGAGCGCGAGCAGTTGCGCCGCACCGCCAAACTCCTCGATGCCCAAGTTGAGTTTGCTGACGTGTCCAGACCTGGTACACCTTTACATGACCCGGCGAGGTTGGCCGCGGCTCTGGAGGGTGTACGTCTACGCGGGATGGCGCCGACTCCCAACATCCAGGAGCCGACCGTGCCTAGAGCGACAGTGAACGGACCGAGAGGTGACGACCCGTGGCGATGACGGCCGAGGTCAAGGACGAGCTGAGCCGACTGCTGGTCAATTCGGTGAGCGCTCGTCGTGCCGAGGTGGCGTCCTTGCTGCGCTTCGCCGGTGGCCTGCACATCGTGTCCGGCCGCGTGGTGGTGGAGGCCGAAGTCGACCTCGGAATCATCGCGAGGCGGCTGCGCAAGGACATCTACGATCTGTACGGCTACAACGCGGTCGTGCACGTGCTGTCGGCTAGCGGCATCCGCAAGAACACGCGCTACGTGGTGCGGGTGGCCAAGGACGGTGAGGCGCTGGCGCGCCAGACCGGACTGCTCGATCTGCGCGGCCGACCGGTGCGAGGTCTGCCTGCACAGGTGGTCGGCGGCAGCGTCGCCGATGCCGAAGCTGCTTGGCGGGGAGCGTTTTTGGCGCACGGATCGCTGACCGAACCGGGACGGTCGTCGGCGCTGGAGGTGAGTTGCCCTGGGCCTGAGGCTGCGCTGGCGCTCGTCGGCGCGGCACGCCGGCTCGGGGTCAGCGCGAAGGCCCGCGAGGTGCGAGGCGCCGACCGCGTTGTGGTGCGTGACGGGGAGGCTATCGGAGCGTTGCTGACCCGGATGGGTGCCCAGGACACCAGGCTGACGTGGGAAGAGCGCCGGATGCGCCGCGAGGTGCGGGCGACGGCCAACCGGTTGGCCAATTTCGATGACGCCAATTTGCGCCGATCGGCGCGGGCGGCGGTGGCTGCGGCGGCCAGGGTGGAGCGGGCCCTGCATATCCTCGGCGACACCGTGCCCGACCACCTTGCCGCCGCAGGCAAGTTGCGCGTCGAACACCGACAGGCGTCGCTGGAGGAGCTGGGCCGGCTGGCGGATCCGCCGATGACGAAAGATGCTGTGGCAGGCCGTATTCGGCGGTTGCTGTCGATGGCTGATCGCAAGGCCAAGCAGGAGGGCATCCCGGACACCGAGTCGGCGGTGACGCCCGACCTGCTTGAAGACGCCTAGCCTTAGTCGGCTGCCGGTTAGACCGGCGGTTCCGGCTGCGGGTTGAAGCCTCGGATCACGCCCGGCGGTTCCGGCTGCGGATCGAAACCGCGGATTTTGCCCGGCGGGTCTGGCTGCGGGTTGAAGCCGCGAATCACGCCCGGATTCAGCTTCGGCGAGATTTCCGACTTGCCCGGCGGGTCCGGCTGCGGGTCGAAGGCCTGGGCGGTGCCCATGCTGAGCCCAAGTCCGGCCAGCGCGACGCCGCCTGACAGCAGCGACCCGACGATGATTCTCTTCACGCTGTGTGTGGTGCTCATGATTCTCCTTGAGTGCGAAGTCCCCCCGGTAGTCCCGGATTGCACTTAGCATCCGAGACGGGCCTTGGAGGATTCTGGGTAGCCGGGTCGATCCGCGCGCGGAGATCCCGCGGTTGGGTCTAACTTGGTCGAATGGGTCGCATGCTGTCAGTTGCCCTCGCCCAGTACCCGCCAATCACGGGTGCCGATCCCGTCGGCCAGCTGCGTGCGCAGGCGGAGGAAATCCAAAGGGAATCAAACGAGCTCGGGCTGCTGGCCTTTCCAGAGATTCACTTGTGTGGTGACTGTGACACCGCCGCGGACGGCAACGAATGGCTCCGGACGGCCGCCGAGCCTCTCGACGGCCCCCGCGTGAAGGCGTTGGGGGAGGCGGCTGCGGCACTCGGGGTATGGCTGATCCCCGGATCGGTGCCCGAGCTCGGCGACGGCGGACACGTCTACAACACGCAGGTGGTGTTCGACCCGAGCGGCAATCTCGTCGGCTGCTACCGCAAGGTGTTTCCGTGGCGGCCGTACGAGGCGTGGTCGTCAGGACACGAATTCGAAGTGTTCGACATGCCGGGCACGGGCCGCGGCGGGCTGTCGATCTGCTACGACGCCTGGTTTCCCGAATCCACCCGTAGCGTGGCCTGGCTCGGCGCTGAGTTCGTCGTCAACGTGGTCAAAACCATCGGCGTCGACCGCAAGCAGGAGCGAGTGCTCGCGCAGGCGAACGCGATCGTCAACCAGGTGTTCATGCTGAGCGTCAACGCCGCAGGCCCGGTCGGTGCCGGCGGGTCGATCGTGTGCGATCCGGAGGGGACGGTCATCGCCGATTTGCCGACCGCCGATCCGGGGTTGATTCGCGTCGACGTGGACCTCGACGCGGTGACCCGGGTGCGCGATGTTGGCACGGAAGGGTTCAACCGGATGTGGTC
>JAVRPX010000503.1:0-3490 GCA_032161985.1 Mycobacterium sp. | reverse complement strand
ATCAAGATGCCCTGTGCGGTGTTCAGCATGCGACTGCTGTTCGAATCGGAGGGAATCTGAGCAGGGGTCCAATCTGCCGTCATGGTGCGCCTACTTTCTGTGATGCGGTGCGAGACCTTTGATCGGCACGGCGATATCAACGATGGTCGAGCGGCGTGGCGCAGGTCGACGGGCGCAGTCTGCTTCGTCGACAACCGCTACACGCTGCTTCGCCATCATTTGCACCCGACTGTTTTTGCGCCACGCCACCATTAATTTCGGTATCTAGTTGTGATGGCCTTGATATGCGGCCACCTGACTCAGCAGTGCGTGAGAGGGCTCGGCGGCGTGGAGATCGCGATGGCGCCATACCGCTCATGCGCTCCGCCGTCGACCACCTGTTCCGCGAGGGACGACTGCTGGCGACCACACCTGCCCGATTGCGGCAAAAGTCCGAACGGCAGCGGATTTAGGCAAACAGTTCGGGGTGCGAGGCGACGTACTGCTCGACGGTCTGCGGGGGTTGACCGGTGACCTGTTCCACGTCATGAGTGGAGCGGTCGTAGCGATTCTCGCGATGCAGTCGCACCACGGTCGCCAGATGCTGCTGAACGAGGTCGGACTGCCCCGAGTTCCGCAAGTACTGGCGCAGCCAGTCATCGTAGGGAATGTCTTCCGCGCGGATCGTCCGCCCCAGCGCGCGCGAGTACTGCTCGGCCAGACCCTTGATGTCAAGCACCTGCGGACCGGTCAGCCCGTAGGCCTGCCCCGCCTTCGGCGGGGTGAGCAGCAGGGCCGCGACCACCCGCGCCACGTCCTCGGCGGCGATCGGCGAGGTGCGCCCGGTGCCGAAGGGCAAAGCCAACACATCGCGCTCGCGCACGGATCGCCTGGCCAACACCGTGAACAGCGGATTATCCAACAACACCGTGGGACGCACGTGAACCACCGGTACACCCGACCAGTTCATGATCTGCTCGGCGAGCCAGAACAGCCGCTGCTGGCGGGACTCCTCGCTGCTGGTTAGGGTCATTTGCGAGACCGTCATCTGCGACATGTTGACGATCACTTCCAGGGCGCCCAGCTCACGGGCCGCCGCGCAGACGATCGCGGCCTCCTGCAGGTAGTCGAACGAGATGCGAGTGTTGAAGAACAGCCGCGTGACATCCCGCATCGCTTCGACCACGTCCACCGCACTGGTCAGATCAGCACCCACGACCTCGGCCCCGAGTTCGCGAAACCGATTCGCGCGGACATCGTCGCGGCGCAGCAACACTCGGACCGGCTCCGCCCTGCCCCGCAGCAGCTCCACAACCGAGTCGCTGACCCTGCCCGAAGCCCAAGCCGCGCCCGTGATCAGATACATGGCCGTCGATTTCGCCGCCGACGGCTGACGAACCATTCCTCAGCCACCACACAGGCAGGCCCTCTATCCAGGGCCTGCCTGCTCTGTCTTCTCGAGTGTGGGTGGATTATTGGTCGTCTCCGGGACGGTGGGTGACCATGACCGGCAGCACGTGCAGCTCGGCCCGCCGCCCGAACCGGCGCATCGCCAGCCCTCGTGCGGGCGGGTTCTCCGGGGTCACGGTGACGTACTTACGACCCACGCGGGTGACCACACCCTTGTCGATGAGCGGGTCGTGCACCGTCACCTTGTCGCCGACGCGGAACTTCTCAAGCGGGCTACTCATCGCTCACCCCTCGAAAGCGATGCGGGCCGGGAAAACCGCTGTGGGACGGCGACCACCACATAGCCCCGCTCGTGGTTGGTGGCGTAGACACAGCGTGTGCCCACCTCGCCGACCACCACCGGCTCCCCCTCTGCGCCGTTCTCCAGCACCAACTCGTCTCCCACACTGATCTCCGAGAGTTCCATCATGTAATTCCCCCCGTTGGTTGGATTGGTTTTGTCTTGCTACATCACTACAGTTCTCGGCTCTCCCCCTCCCCCTGAGACGACCAACGGTAAGTCCCCAGCGTTACCAATTCGTGACCTGATGGGCACGGAAACCGACGGTGATTCCCTGGGAAACAATCCAGCTAACGACGCGACGGCTATCACCCGATGAGTTCAGGCGTGGGGGCTGCGGCGATGGCGGGGTCGGCCCAGCGCGCCAGGCAACCGCCCGTTACCCGGAATGCAGAAAAACCCCAGAGCATTCCGACTTCTTTGTGCCCGAAAGTTAGCTGGGAATTGTCCCCAACTGCGTAGGAAGGCCCACAAAGGCCCGGAGCGGCTTTGCTACAGCAGCTCCAGTCGTGCTGGCCTGCGCGCTGGTCCCAGAACTGCGGATGGTCGTCGCGAGCCACCCGCTGATCCGGCCCCAGCCGCGCTCACCGCCGACATTCGCCTACTTTGCAAAGGCAAGTTCGGTGCACGGAGCGTCGATGGCTCGTTGCCACAGTTGACTTCGCCCCGGGAGTGAGACGGTTCGTAAATATTATGGATTCGTCAACCAGTCTCGTCGGCTTGCTCGGCCAGCACCCGGTACACCGTCGCGCGGCTTACCCCGAGCGTGGTGGCGATAGTGCTAGCCGATTCACCGCTGGCATGCATCCGCTGGGCCAAAGCAGCTTTCGACTTGTCGAGCGCCTTGGGCCGCCCAACGGACTGGCCGCGTGCCCGACGTGCCTCACGCGCCGCTGCGCGACGTTCCCGACCAAGCTCCAACTCAAGTTCGGCCAAGCTCGCTAGCACGCCCGCGACCATACGGCCTGTGGCGTTCGACGTGTCAATTCCTTCGCGCAACGAGCGCAGGACGATGTTCCGTTCACCGAGTTCGCGAATCGTCGCCATCACCTCGGCGGCGTTGCGGCCAAGACGGTCGATACCAACCACCACGATTGCGTCGCCGGCACGGGCGTAGTCCAGCAGCGCGACCAGACCCGGACGCTGTTCCCGCGTGGACATTCCCGACAGTTTGTCGCTGTAGACCCGCTCGGGGTCCACGCCGGCTGCCGTCAGCGCATCAACCTGTTGGTCAATCGACTGGTGCCCGGTGCTCACGCGGGCGTATCCAAGCTGCGTGCCGGTCGCGGTCGATGTGGTGTCGAGTGCCATGGGTTCAGTGTCTCATAACTATCAGAACGCAGCAATATTGCGACGATTATTTTCAGGCATATTTTGAGACAACTCCAACTGGCAGTTCTTGTCGACCAGAATAACCCGGCGACCGCGTCTCGAATCTTTAGTTCTGCGACACCGGCTACAGGGAGATGGATCGATAGGCGCGTCATCGAAAACTTGGCGTCGTCGATCAGCGTTGCCACGGTCTTGCGGAAGCTGGGCGACGTAACGTCGGGCATCCCGAGCTCGTCGCGCGCGTGGAGGTCATAACGTCCGCGTGCCCGAGATGATCCGCACCGATCCGCGCGGACAGTCCTGCGTGGCCGGCGCGTGCACCGACGAGGTCTATGCCGCGATGGACTGGCTGGCCGACCGGCAGGAGGCGATCGAAAACAAGCTCGCGGCCAAACACCTTGCCCCGGAGGTGAATCCAGGCCGGATGGC
>JAVRPX010000502.1:0-3303 GCA_032161985.1 Mycobacterium sp. | reverse complement strand
GTGAGGTAAAGCTTCGCGCACCAGACGTGCGTTCGTATCACATCAACATTCCACTGTCGGGTCACGCGATAAATTCGTGGGACGACGGCCAGCAGCAGAGTGCGACAGCCTGCGTATCCGCGGGGATATTCATGCCTGGAATACCCACGGACATTGCATGGTCCTCGGGGTGTCAACAGATCTGCCTGATGATCCCCGCCCAGGAGATGCGCCGGCAACTGGAAACGATGCTCGACCGACCCGTGCATGCCCCGCTGGAGTTTGAGCGCAATCTGGACCTGACGGCGACATCAGCGGCCAGCTGGCTGGAGCTGGTGACGATTCTTCAGCGCGAGGCCGATCGACCAGATGGATTATTGAGCCACCCGCTCGCTGCGGGCAATCTGCAACGCCTGCTCATCGAAGGCCTGCTGTTGACGCAGCCGCACAACCACACCGGCGCTCTCAGCAACGGCGCCCGTCCGGCGTCACCGGCAGTGGTAACGCGCGCCATCGACCTGATGCGGACCCACCCAGAAGCGCCGTGGACCACCGGAAAACTGGCGCAGAAGACCGGAGTCGGCGCCAGGGCACTCTTCAAAGCCTTCGAACGCTCTGGTGAGCTGCCGCCCATGACCTATCTTCGGCACCTCCGCCTGAACCGTGTGCATTCCACGCTCCTAGACGCCGATCCGCGGTCTGTCACGGTAACTGCGGTAGCCGGCCGCTGGGGCTTCGTACACCTGGGCCGTTTCGCTGCGCAGTACTGCCAAGTATTTGGCGAATATCCCTCCACGACGCTACGGGTCGGCCGGTTCGCACAGCCTGAACGGCGGGAAGCCCGCCCCACACAGGTCGGTTAGCCGTCGGATCACGTCACGTCGGAGCCGACGGGACAGGTGCCGACCGACGGCGTACTGCTGGCATCCATCGTTAGCCCGGACCGTTTGGCGGGGAGTGGAACCGATCAGGCCACCACAGCCAACCAACAGCCGGTCGCATGAAACATCCGAGTTAGCGGCCCGTTGAGGCGTCGACTTTTCTTCGGCGCCACCGAACCTGTGCGGTGATTCGACCGAACTTTGCTGTAATTCGACTCGCCGACACCCGGCAATCGTCGGGCCCATGGGCAGTTAGTCGCCTTTGCCAATACGCGGGCTGGCGGGAGCATGGTCGCTACATCCAAGCTGTTTGCTTCAGGCATCGCAACTGTATGCGTGAGCAAAGTGTCGATCCGCTTGCCTTGCAGGCCAATAGTTCTTGTGACTTTCATCATTTGTTCTTGTGAATTCGAATCTTCCATAATTCAAGATCACAGACCATTACCCAGGCCCGATCCGGCGACCACAGCCGATCACACACGAAACATCGCGGCTAACAACAACGTTGACGCGCAGCGACTTCGGTGCCGCCGGACGTGACCGGAACCTACGAGAAATTCCCCCAGGACGACAATCTACCGGGCCGATGAGAAGACCCGTATGCAGGTGGATGGGCCAGAAGTCGGTGGCGGTGCACCGCGCCTATGTGCATGTGAATCAGACGACGGCTCGGGCGGCGCTGGCCGCCCTCGACGGGCTGCTGGGCGCTCACACCACGTCGGTCCGACAGCTGGACACCGGGTTTACGCCATCCTTCAGCGAATGCATTGATAACCATGAACTGACAGAATCATCCAATTACCGCAATTGATTGTCCAGTTAACGCCATTGCTTGTGGATAGCAAAGGCTAGGGTGCAGTATTGGGTTGTTGCCGTGTGGGATGTTCGCTGCACCGCAGGACCGTTCAGAAGTTGCCCTTAGAAAGTCAGGGGCGGGGCCACGGGAATTTAGGGGTTCTGATCTTGAAAACCAGGGGTGAGGTCATTGTTCGAGACGGATTTCTCGGAGGTAGGCGATCGCATCACTGCGGCTTGCAGTTTTGTGAAGACAGGCGCGGATTCCGTATTGCCGCATCTGCGGTGGGAGCTGGAGCAGGTGATGTCGCGGGTGCGGCCGGAGGATCTGTCAGCCGCTGAGATCGCCGCTCTCCTCGCCATTCTCATGCCGGCCCATTCGCGGGTTATCGGGGGACCAACCGGGCGGCCAGGTCTGCGTGTCCTCGGGGTTAGCAGCAAGCACCCGGCGCCGAAGCTCGCTTAACAGCGAATCGATGGACACCCTGGTCAGGTCGGGAGACCGGTGAAACCAGGGACCACGTGCTACGCGGCGGCAACGAGAGTGTCGCGTCGGGGATCGCTGTCACCTTTCTGCGCAACTGCGACGTGCGCTCGCGGACGGGATAAGGCACATGGATCGGCGCGGGACATCCTCCACGACCGACCGACATGACCGGGACTTCGATACGGTCTGGCGAGCCGTCTTCGTCACTGTGACGTATTGACTCCCGAATAAGCTTGGGGCACAAGGCATTCCGTATAACCCAAACGTTGATTGACGGATAGGTGGGCCATGAGCTGATCGACGGAATATTGTGCTCCGCCACGGATCTCCCGACGTTGGGCGTCACTCCAATGCGCATCGCTTGATCGCGGGAACCAGCCCGATCGACGGTCTCAGAGGCGGCCTTTAGCAGGAACCGATGTGCCCGACAAACTCGCTCCGGACTCGACACAGCCAGAGCCTCTGGGCTACTCACGGTGCCGCTTCTGCGAACGTGGCCGTCCTTGAATTACCTTGTGGGCCAGAGTCATCCGCTCCAAACAGGCCGCCAACCGGCCCAAAGATCAACGCGTGTTGCCGACACTGCGCGAGATCCTGTCCAACCGCGACGACTGAAAGCAGTCGCGTCCCTTACTGCGGCTGTCGATAGGCCTGAACTCGTCGAGTGGCCCCGCCGGCCCCGCACGCGAAGGTCAGGAACGCTCGCATTGGTCAGTGGTGCGCCGCGCCAGCATCGCCGGGGGAATACACCGTGAGCAGATTCCTGCGCGGCCAGACGCTGTCAAGGACGTCGCGTCTCGAATCAACTCAGGCGTTTCCGCTTCGAGCCTTGGTAGCCGACGCACGATCTCTGGTGCAATGAGAAGTTCAGCGGAGTCTCGGGGGTTGTTCACTGATCGGCCGGTGTGGGCCTCGAGTCGACGAAGTCGTATGTGGACATCTGAAGTAAGAATTGGACGGACGTTTTAGGTCACCTGATGGGTGTACACGCGTCCCGCAGCCGTTGCGTCATTTCCCGCGGTGCGGGTATCCCGTCTACGACTGATCGACCCCATCTTCGAACGTTAGGACAATGCCCATGACGGTGACCCGGGATGTGGCCGCGACCCGCCAGCGCGTGTGGGATGTGTTGGCCGACGGATGGACCTACTCAGGATGGGT
>JAVRPX010000501.1:0-3280 GCA_032161985.1 Mycobacterium sp. | reverse complement strand
GTCGCTCAAAGCCACAGTGCCCGCGCGACGCCGCCAGCCTACCCGCCGGTGTGACCGGCGTGGTTACACGCAGTCGGCCTTACTGATAGGCGTAGAAGCCGGCCTCGGCGATGCGGCGGCGCTCGTCTGCGCTGACATCGATATCGGCCGGTGAGAGCAGGAAGACCTTGGTGGCGACCTTGTCAAATGAACCGCGCAACGCGAACGCGAGCCCGGCGGCGAAGTCGACCAGCCGCTTGGCGTCGGCGTTGTCCATGGTCACCAGGTCCATGATGACCGGGGTGCCGTCGCGGAACCGCTCACCGATGGTGCGGGCCTCGCTGTAATCCTTCGGGCGCAGCGTGGTGATCTTCGCCAGCGGACTGCCCTCTTCGAACAGGGCCGCCATCCTTCTCGGGTCCATGGCCAGCGCGCCGCGGGTAGAGCCGCGCAGCGAGCCGAGCCGCGGGGCAGGCCTGTCGAAGTCGCGGGGGCCTCTCAGCCTCGGTTCGAAACGGTCCTCGTCGCGGTATCCGCCGCGGTAGCCGGAGGACGGCTCGTCGTAGTCACGGCCGTACCCGTCGTCTTCGAAGCGGTCGTCGCGGGTTCGGCGTGAATAACCGCGCGATGCGCTGCGGTCGTCGTCCTCGTAGTACTCGTCCTCATAGTCGTCCATCGGCGCCATACCGAAGTAGGCCTTGACCTTGTGCAGTGTGCTCATCGGCGGGACCCTTCTCGACTTCCTGGAGTGGTGGTGTCTGTGATGAAGGTGTGACTGGAGTGACTACTCATGGTGACGTTAGCGGTCGCTGCCCCAATAGCGCGGTACCGACACGCACACACGTCGAACCGTGTTTTACGGCGACCTCGAGGTCGCTGGACATCCCCGCGGACAGCCCAAGCGGCCGCGCGTACGCCTGCTGCACACGCTCCTTCTCTTCTTCGAGGCGCGCGAACGCTTCGTCGGGATCGGCATCCAGAGGCGGGATGGCCATCAGCCCTACGAACTCCAACCCGTCGCCGGAGGCAATGGCGCCGCACAGTTCGTCGACCGAGTCCGGACGGCCGATGTCCACACCACCCCGCGATTCGTCGCCGTCCAGGCTGAGCTGCAGGTAGACCCGCAGCGGCTCGGCCCGGCGACCTTGTCGCAGCGCTTCGCTGGCCGCCCGGTCCAGCGCGGCGATCAGCTTCGCGCTGTCGACCGAGTGGGCGGCGTACGCCCAGCCGGCGACCGACCGCGCTTTGTTGCGCTGAATCCGCCCGACCATGTGCCAGCGAATCGGCTCAGCGCCCAACACGGCGCCGACTTCCGCGCTTTTATTCGACGCTTCCTGTTCGCGGGATTCGCCAAATTCCAGACATCCTAAACGGCGCAAAATAAGCACATCGGCTGCCGGAAAGAATTTGGTGATGGGTAGCAATTCAATTTCATCGGGATTGCGTCCTGCGGCCTTCGCGGCGTCCGCAAGGCGCGCCCGAACCGCAGACAGCGCGTCGGCCAGTTCGCGTTCGCGAGCGCTTGCCACGGCCGTCATTCCATCCACACCAACGACGCCAGCCGACCGGTTGGGGCATCGCGCCGATGGCTGAACAGGTTGCGATCGTCCACGGTGCAGCGGGGGTCGATGTCGATAGCCGTGATACCCAAAGCCGTTAGTTGCCTGGCGATTCCGGCCCGCAGGTCCAACCCTGGCGTGCCCTGTGAGGTCGTCGTCCTACTTCCAGGCAGTGATGCCTCAACCTCAGCCGCCATCTCCTCGGGCACTTCGTAGTTGCGTCCGCTGACCGCAGGGCCCAACAGCGCGGAGATGTCGGCGGCGTGCGCGCCGAGGCGCAACATCGCCTCCACCGTCCTGGCGACGACACCCTTCTGCGCGCCGACCCGTCCCGCGTGGACGGCCGCCACCACGCCCGCGCGGGCGTCGCCCATTAAAACGGGAACACAATCCGCGGTAACCACCGCCAAAGCCAATCGTGACGTGGTGGTGACCAATGCGTCGGTTTTGTCGACGACGCCCACACCGGCCCCGACTGGTTCGATGGGTTCGTCGACCACTACCACGTGATCACTGTGCACCTGGTTCATCCACACCACCGCGTTCTCACCCAACCCGAGAGCTGCGGTGAGCCGTTTGCGGTTGGTGGTAACCGCCGAGGGGTCGTCGCCGACATGGTCGCCCAAATTGAAGGTGTCAAACGGCGGCGCCGAGACGCCGCCGGCGCGGGTGGTGGTCACGCGACGGATCCGAACGGTCACTCGCCCAGTATCCGAGAACGGCTCAGTTGCGCATGAAGGGCGGCACGTCGACATCGTCGTCGTCGTCGCCACCGATGCTGACCGTCGCGCCATTGGTGTGCACCGGCACGCTGACCGCGTCGGCCGGATCGAACATGGCCGTGCTGACCTTGCCGGCCTTTCCGGCCGCAATGGGCTCATTGCCTGCACCGATGACCGGCTTTCGGCCCGGCCCGGTGGCGTCGAAGCCCGCGGCGATCACCGTCACGCGAACCTCGTCGCCCAACGAGTCGTCGATGACGGTGCCGAAGATGATGTTGGCCTCGAGGTGCGCTGCTTCCTGCACCAGCGATGCTGCCTCATTGATCTCGAACAGACCCAGATCGCTGCCGCCGGCGATCGACATCAGCACGCCCTGGGCGCCTTCCATCGACGCCTCCAGCAGCGGCGAGTTGATCGCGATCTCCGCGGCTTTCAGTGCCCGGCCATCGCCGCGCGCCGACCCGATGCCCATCAGGGCTGTGCCCGCCCCCGACATGATGCCCTTGACGTCGGCGAAGTCGACGTTGATCAGGCCAGGCGTTGTGATCAGGTCGGTGATGCCCTGCACGCCGTTGAGCAGCACCTCGTCGGCGCTGCGGAACGCGTCCATCAACGACACCTCGGCGTCGCCCATCTGCAGCAGCCGGTCGTTCGGAATCACGATGAGGGTGTCGCAGCTTTCCCGCAGCGAGGTGATGCCGATCTCGGCCTGGTTGCTTCGGCGCTTGCCTTCGAACGAGAACGGCCGCGTCACCACGCCGACGGTCAGTGCACCGAGCTTGCGCGCGATGGTCGCGACGACCGGGGCGCCGCCGGTGCCGGTGCCGCCGCCCTCGCCCGCCGTGACGAACACCATGTCGGCGCCGCGCAGCAGCTCCTCGATGTCGTCCTTGGCGTCCTCGGCGGCCTTGCGCCCGACCTCGGGGTCGGCGCCCGCGCCCAGACCGCGGGTCGAGTCGCGTCCGACGTCGAGCTTGACGTCGGCGTCGCTCATCAACAGCGCTTGCGCGTCGGTATTGA
>JAVRPX010000500.1:0-3876 GCA_032161985.1 Mycobacterium sp. | reverse complement strand
GCGGGCCGTGCCCGCCGATGCCGCCACGGTGCCGAACGTACAGGTCACCGGGGTGACTCTGCGAGGCCAAAATGCCCAGCCAGGTGACCTGTTCGCTGCGCTGCCAGGGGGCTCGTCACACGGCGGGCGCTATGCCGCCGATGCGGTGGCCCGCGGCGCCGTCGCGGTGCTCACCGACACCGATGGCGTCGCGCACATGGGCGCCGATGTAGGCGTTCCGGTACTCATTCATCCCGACCCCCGTTCGGTTCTCGGCGAAATGGCGGCCACCGTCTACGGCCATCCGTCGGATCAGTTGCGCGTCATCGGCGTCACAGGAACGTCCGGCAAGACCACGACCACCTATCTGGCGGAGGCAGGCCTGCGGTCGGCGAAGCGGGTGGCCGGGCTGATCGGGACCGTTGGCGTCCGCATCGACGGGCGCGATCAGGCCAGCGCGCTGACCACACCCGAGGCACCCGACCTGCAGGCGCTGCTGGCGGTGATGGTCGAGCAGGGCGTCGACACCGTGGTGATGGAGGTCTCCAGCCACGCGTTGACACTTGGCCGCGTCGACGGCGTTAAGTTCGCGGTCGGAGGTTTCACCAATCTGTCGCGAGATCATCTCGACTTCCACCCGACGATGGAGGATTACTTCGACGCCAAGGCGCGGCTGTTCGACGCTGGGTCGCCAACTCACGCAAGCATTTCGGTGATCTGTATCGACGACGACGCGGGACGTGCCATGGCGCGTCTTGCGTATCACCCGGTGTCCGTGAGCGCGACCGGACGCGATGCCGACTGGCGGGTGGAGAACGTCGATACGGTCGAGCTCGGCGCGCAGGAGTTCCTTGCCGTCGACCCGGCGGGTGTGCATCACGGGCTGCGAATCGGGCTACCCGGCCGCTACAACGTCGCCAATTGCCTGCTGGCGGCCGCGCTGCTGGACGCCGTCGGGGTTTCACCCGAGCAGGCCGCGCCTGGGTTCCGCAGCGCGACGGTGCCGGGCCGGCTCGAGCCGATCGACCGCGGCCAGGATTTTCTCGCGCTGGTCGACTACGCGCACAAACCCGGCGCACTGCGCGCGGTCCTCGAGACGCTGCGGGAACAGAGCAGCGGCCGGCTCGCGGTGGTGTTCGGCGCAGGCGGCAATCGTGACCCGGGCAAGCGGGAGCCGATGGGTCGTGTCGCCGCCGAGTTGGCCGACCTGGTGGTGGTCACCGATGACAATCCCCGTGACGAGGATCCCTCCGCGATCAGGGCCGCGATCATGGCCGGAGCGACCGCGACGGGCGGCGCGGCGCAGGTGGTCGAGATCGGCGACCGTCGCGAGGCCATCGACAACGCGGTGGCGTGGGCGCGATCGGGGGACGTCGTGCTGATCGCGGGCAAGGGTCACGAAGCCGGCCAGACCAGCCACGGCCAGACGCGGCCCTTCGACGACCGCGAGGAACTCGCTGGGTCCCTTGAGGTGCTGGGGACCCCCCTGTGATCGATCTGACCGTCGCCCAGATCGCCGACATCGTCGGTGGCCAACTGTCCGGCATCTCACCAGAAGAGGCAACAGCGACCCGCGTCACCGGAACCGTCGAATTCGATTCGCGGGCAGTGACACCCGGCGGTCTGTTCCTGGCGCTGCCTGGCGCGCGCTCCGATGGCCACGACTTCGCCACCGCTGCCGTTGGCGCGGGCGCCGTCGCGGTGCTGGCGGCGCGGCCGGTTGGCGTGCCTGCGATCGTCGTCGAACCCGGCTCCGCCCACGACCCTGCGGCCAGCGTGCTCGAACACGACACCGACGGCTCGGGCGCAGCGGTGCTCGCGGCGCTGGCGCGGTTGGCGGCCGCGGTCGCCGCCGCACTCGTCGAAGGTGGGCTGACCATCGTCGGAATCACCGGCTCGTCCGGTAAGACGTCGACGAAGGATCTGCTGGCCGCGGTGCTCGCCCCGCTGGGGGAAGTCGTCGCACCGCCCGGTTCCTTCAACAACGAGCTCGGCCATCCCTGGACGGTGCTGCGCGCGACGGAGTCCACCGATTACCTCGTCCTGGAGATGTCGGCGCGCCATCCGGGCAACATCGCTGCGCTGGCGGAGATCGCGCCACCGTCGATCGCGGTCGTACTCAACGTCGGCACCGCGCACCTCGGTGAGTTCGGCTCAAGGGAGGCCATCGCCGAGACGAAAGCCGAACTGCCGCAAGCTATTCCGTCGTCCGGGGTGGTGATCCTCAACGTCGACGACACCGCGGTGGCCGCGATGGCGGACCGGACGGCCGCGCGGGTGGTGCGGGTGGGCCGATCCGCGGGAGCCGACGTGTGGGCCGGGCCTGTCACGCTCGACGCGCTGGCCCGGCCGCGCTTCACACTGCACACCGCCGACGGCGAGACCGACGTCGCCCTTGCCGTGCATGGCGACCATCAGGTATCGAACGCACTGTGCGCCGCGGCCGTCGCGGTGGAGTGCGGCGCCAGCCTCGAACAGGTGGCCGCTGCGCTGGCGGCGGCCGGTCCGATGTCCAAGCACCGAATGGAGGTGGCCACGCGCGACGACGGCGTCACGGTGATCAACGACGCCTACAACGCGAACCCGGACTCCATGCGGGCCGGGCTGAAGGCGCTGGCCGCCATCGCCCGCGAAGCTGGGGAAACGCGCCGCAGCTGGGCGGTGCTCGGGGAGATGGCGGAACTCGGCGACGACGCGATATCCGAGCATGACCGCATCGGCAGGCTGGCCGTGCGATTAGATGTGTCACGACTCATCGTCGTGGGAACCGGGAGGCCTATGAGAGCCATGCATCACGGCGCGGTCATGGAGGGGTCGTGGGGATCTGAATCCACCATGGTCGCCGACGCCGACGCCGCGCTGGCATTGCTGCGGGCCGAATTGCAGGCCGGCGACGTAGTGCTGGTGAAAGCCTCGAATGCGGCCGGGCTTGGCGCCCTGGCCGATGCGCTGGTCGCTGAGGACCGTCGCGGATGAGGCAGATTCTCATCGCCGTCGGCATCGCGCTGACGGTCTCCATTCTTCTCACGCCGGTGCTGATCCGGCTGTTCACCCGGCAGGGGTTCGGGCACGAGATCCGCGCGGACGGCCCACCCAGTCACCACAAGAAGCGCGGCACACCGTCGATGGGCGGCGTGGCCATCGTCGCAGGCATCTGGGCCGGATATCTGGGCACCCAGCTGATCGGCATCGTGATGGACGGACGAGGGCCGTCGGCGTCGGGCTGGCTGGTGCTCGGCCTTGCCACCGCACTGGGCGCCGTCGGATTCGTCGACGACATGATCAAGATTCGGCGCGCGCGCAACCTCGGCCTGAACAAGACCGCCAAGACCGTCGGCATTCTGACCGCCGCGGTGCTCTTCGGCGGGCTGGCGCTGCAATTCCGCAACGCCGACGGGCTGACACCGGGCAGCGCCGAACTGTCCTATGTGCGGGAGATCGCCACAGTCACCCTTCCACCCGCCCTCTTCCTGCTGTTCTGCGTCACGGTCGTCTACGCATGGTCGAACGCGGTGAACTTCACCGACGGCCTGGACGGGCTGGCCGCAGGGGCGATGGCCATGGTGTGCGCGGCCTATGTGCTGATCACGTTCTGGCAGTTCCGCAACGCATGCGCGACGAGCCCGGGGCTGGGCTGCTACAACGTCCGCGACCCGCTGGACCTGGCGATCATCGCGGCGGCCACGGCCGGGGCGTGTATCGGCTTTCTGTGGTGGAACGCCGCGCCTGCCAAGATTTTCATGGGCGACACCGGCTCGCTGGCGCTGGGCGGCATCATCGCCGGGCTGTCGGTGGCCAGCCGCACCGAAATGCTGGCGGTCGTGCTCGGCTCGCTGTTCGTCGCCGAGGTGACCTCGGTCGTCGTGCAGATCATGGCGTTTCGCACCACAGGGCGAC
>JAVRPX010000499.1:0-4106 GCA_032161985.1 Mycobacterium sp. | reverse complement strand
CACGGCGTCGATCGACACCTACCTCAACCGCGTCGCTCCCGGCGCCAAGGACCGCGTGCTCGCCGCGTACCCGGACTATCCGCGCAAGCGCGCGCTCGTCGCGTTCGGCTCTGACGTCATGTTCGGCGTCCAGGCCTGGGCGTTCGCCGACGCCTACAGCGCCCACGCGCCGACGCACATGTACCGGTTCGACCATTTCGGGTGGAGCCTGCGGATTCTCGGGCTCGGCGCCACCCACGGCAGCGAGATCGTGCACATCCAGCACAGCTACGCCTCGTTCATCGGTCGCAAGCTGCACCCGCTCGGGCGCCGGCTACAGCCGCCCGTCGGCAGGCGCATGCAGCGCGCTTGGCTGGACTTCGCGGCCAAGGGCTGGGAGACAGGCGAAATCCATTGGTCCAGCGGACATCACTGGCCGATCTATGACACCGTGAACCGCTTCACCCGGATAATCCAGACCGCCCGCGACACCGTGGTGCCCGATCCCGACGCCGACCGCCGCAAGGTCTGGGCCGACTTGCACTAACACCCGCGAAACTGGAGGCACTATGCCGCGAAGCGCTTGTCAGAGTAGTCGCGCAGGTTGTACAGGAACTTCTGGAACATCCGAGCCATAACCGGCCTGCCGAGGGTCAGCCCGATACGCCCCGCGAGCCCTTTCGGCTTCATCGCCATCACCCACGTCAGGTGACAGCCACCGGGCGTCTGCACCACGCGGTAGTCCTCCGCGAACGCGGCGACGCTGCCGCTGGAGGCCTCATTGAACCGAAAGGCCATGTGCGAGTAGGGCTCCCATGCCAGAAACTCTTCGTCGCCGACGATGCCGCCGCGCATGTCGACGGTCCGCGTCGTGCCGACACCGTGAGGCTGAGGGCTGGTCCACGTCACCTTGGTGATCGCCGTTGCCCAGTGCGGCCACGATTCGGCGTCGTCGAGCACCTCGAAGAGCTGCTCCGGCGTGATCGCCAGGTCGACTGTGCTGACGAAGCGGAACGGTGCATGGGCGATGAAATCCAGGCCGACGCGTTCGCAGGGCTTCATGGCCATACACCCTAGATCACGGTGTCTACCCAGGTCCGTCGCTTGCGGCGGCGAGCAACGGCACCAGCACGTCGCTGATGGGGGTGGCAATCCCATGAGCGGCGGCCTTGCGCGGGATGACGCCGTTGCGGATGTCCCATTCCAGCGGCCGATTCGCTTCCCGGTCGGTCAGCATCGACGTGGTGACATCGGGTGGCGCTTGCGCCAGAAGGTCGACGATCTCGTCGATCACCCCGTCGCCGAGGTTGGCGCCGTTAGCCCGGGCCACGGCGAGGCACTCCGCCACATAGCGGCGGGCCAGCGCAGCAACGTCGTCGCGGCGGAAGATGCCGGTGCGTCGGCCCGTCAACACCATGAAACCGACCGCGGCGTTGACCAACAGCTTGCGCCACGCGGCGGCTAAGAAGTCTGGGTCGAGTTCGATCGTCACCCCGGCACCGCGGAGCAACTCGGCGAGCGTCGCGGCGGCCTCGGAGTCCGGCAGTACCAGCCGAACCCCGGTGCGCACCCGCACCCAGCCATCTGGCTGCACTTCCGATGAGATCCACACGGCCGCCGGTACGACCGTCGACGAGGGGCAGAACCGTCCGACCCGTTCCACCTGTTCGACGCCGTTCTGAAGCGCGCACACCACCGTGTTCTCGTCGCACAGCCGCGCCAACCAGGCGCCTGCCTGCTCGTTCTGCGTGTCCTTGACCGCAAGGAACACCACATCCACCGGACCGTCGACTTCCGCGGGATCGGTGTGCACGGGACCCGGCAGCACGATCGGATCGTGGTCGTCGGGCCGGACCTCGATCGATTCGCGCGGTGTGTGCCCACACAGCAGGACACTGTGACCGGCTGCGTGCAGATACGCGGCGACGGTCGCACCGATCGCGCCGGGGCCGATGAGTGCAATGCTGGTACCCACGATCGCCAACGTACCGGCGGTTAGGCCCCCTCTCCACTGGGCACTCGTCTCTTCAAGCCATTCACAGGGAGTTATACGTGCTGCGCACTCGTGCCGCCGGTTCGTTGCGGACCACCGACGCCGGGCAGAAGGTGACGTTGGCAGGGTGGGTGGCGCGTCGCCGCGACCACGGCGGCGTCATCTTCATCGATCTGCGCGACGCGTCCGGGGTGTCGCAGGTGGTGTTCCGCGAGGGCGACGTGCTGGCTCAGGCGCATCGGCTGCGCGCGGAGTTCTGCATCGCCGTCGACGGTGTCGTCGAGGTCCGGCCCGAGGGCAACGCCAACCCCGAAATCGCCACGGGGGAGATCGAGGTCAACACGACGTCGCTGACCGTGCTGGGGGAGAGCGCACCTCTACCGTTTCAGCTCGACGAGCCCGCGGGCGAAGAGGCCAGGCTCAAGTATCGCTACCTGGATCTGCGGCGCGACGGCCCGGGTGCTGCGATTCGCTTGCGCTCCAAGGCAAATGCGGCCGCCCGCGAAGTGCTTGCCCAGCACGACTTCGTCGAGGTCGAAACGCCGACGATGACCCGGTCGACACCGGAGGGCGCCCGCGATTTCCTGGTCCCTGCACGGCTGCAGCCGGGGTCGTTCTACGCACTCCCGCAGAGCCCGCAGCTGTTCAAGCAGCTGCTGATGGTTGCAGGCATGGAGCGGTATTACCAGATCGCGCGGTGCTACCGCGACGAGGATTTCCGCGCCGATCGCCAGCCGGAGTTCACCCAGCTCGACATGGAGATGAGCTTCGTCGATACCGAGGACGTAATCGCGATCTCCGAGGAGGTCATCACCGCGCTGTGGGCGTTGATCGGATACGACGTGCCGACGCCGCTGCCGCGGATGACCTACGCCGACGCGATGCGTCTTTACGGCTCCGACAAACCCGATCTGCGGTTCGGACTGGAACTGGTCGAATGCACGGAGTACTTCAAGGACACGCCGTTCCGCGTGTTCCAGGCGCCCTACGTCGGCGCGGTGATCATGCCCGGCGGCGCATCTCAGCCGCGCCGCACGCTCGACGCCTGGCAGGACTTCGCCAAGCAGCGCGGTCACCGCGGGCTGGCGTACGTGTTGATCGGGGAGGACGGGACACTGAGCGGCCCTGTCGCCAAGAACCTGTCTGACGCCGAACGCGACGGTCTCGCCGCACATGTCGGCGCCTCGCCTGGCGACTGCGTCTTCTTCTCGGCCGGTCCGGCCAAGACGTCGCGGGCGCTGCTTGGCGCGGTGCGCATCGAGATCGCCAAGCGGCTCGACCTGATCGACCCCGACGCGTGGGCGTTCACATGGATCGTGGACCCGCCGCTGTTCGAACCGGCCGACGAGGCGACCGCGGCCGGCGACGTCGCGGTCGGCTCCGGCGCATGGACCGCGGTGCACCACGCGTTCACCGCGCCCAAGCCCGAGTTCTCCGACAGCATCGACAGCGACCCGGGCAGCGTACTGGCCGACGCGTACGACGTCGTGTGCAACGGCAACGAGATCGGCGGCGGTTCGATCCGTATCCATCGCCGCGACGTCCAGGAAAAGGTGTTCGCGGTGATGGGGCTTGACAAGGCCGAAGCCGAGGAGAAGTTCGGATTCCTGTTGGAAGCGTTCACCTTTGGCGCACCGCCGCACGGCGGCATCGCATTCGGCTGGGACCGCATCAACGCGTTGCTGTCGCGGATGGATTCGATCCGTGAAGTCATCGCCTTCCCGAAGTCCGGCGGCGGCGTCGACCCGTTGACCGGTGCGCCCGCGCCCATCACGCCGCAACAGCGCAAGGAGTCGGGAATAGATGCCAAGCCGCCAAAGCTTGAAGGGTCATGACCCAGCCGCAGCCCGACACAGAGGCGCTGAAGACGTTCAACGAGGGTATCGCCGACGAGTTCCGCGCGAACGCGGGCAAGGTTGGCGGGCCGTTCGAAGGCAACGAGCTGTTGTTGTTAACCACCACCGGTGCCAAATCCGGCGAGCCTCGGGTCGCACCGCTGTCGGCGCGGCGAATAGACGGCAAGCTTGTGATCATCGCCGGCTACGGAGGGGCGGATGTCAACCCAGCGTGGGTGCACAATCTGCGGGCAAATCCCCGGGCACACGTCGAGATCGGCACCGACTCGTTCGATGTG
>JAVRPX010000498.1:0-3459 GCA_032161985.1 Mycobacterium sp. | reverse complement strand
GACACCCTAGCCGGGCGCGACGTCGGCGTACTTACCGAAAACCGCCCCTGGCAGCACCGTGGTGCGCGCGCCGATGGTGGCGTCGTTGTCCACCGTGAAGCGTCCGACGTGGAAGTGGTCGCCGTCGATCCAGTGCCCGGACAGGTCGACCTCGGGTTCGATGGAGCTGCGGTGTCCGAGGGTGAGCATGCCGGTGACCGGCGGTGGGGAGTGCAGGTCGACGCCCTTGCCGACCTTGTTGCCCAGCGCGCGGGCGTAGTAAACCAGCCACGGCGCGCCTGCCAGATTCTCGGCGCCGCTGGCCTCCCCGAGCCGCTCGGCGACCCACACCCGCAGGTGCACCGCCCCGCCCCGGCGATAGGTGCCCGGTTCCAGACCGCCAAGCAGAATCCGCGCGCTTACCACCGCGATGGACATGCGGCCCACAGGGCTGATGAACAGCAGGAAGCCGAGGACGATCCACCACCAGTTGACCGGCACCAACCACGGAATCGGAAGTAGCTGAGCGACAACGTTGTTGAGTAGCGCCAGCCACACCACCCATTGCAGGGCGGTCAGCGTGGCAAGCGGTAGCGACAGCGCCACCTGCACAGCCTGGGTCAGCCGCGGCGTGGGCTTGACTACGCGGGTTTCGAACGCAGGCGGCGGGTCAAGCTCGTCGAGGTAGCCCGCCAGCGAGCCGAGCCGGGGATGGTCGTAGAGATCGGCGACGGTCACCTGCGGATAGCGCTGGCGCATGGCGGCCACCAACTGCGCCGCGGACAGGGACCCACCGCCGAGCGCGTAGAAGTCGGCCTCGGGCCCGTCGACCGGCGCGGCGAGCACGTCGCGCCACAGCCCGGCCAGCCACCCCATGGTGCCGCCGAGATCGGGCTCGTCTTCGGCGTTTTCGCCCGGCGGTGGCCAGGGCAGCGCGGCCCGGTCGACCTTCCCCGACGTGCGGGTGGGCAGCTCGTCGACAAGCACCAGCCGCGGCACCAGCGCCGCCGGCAGCGTCTCGGCCAGCGTGGCGCGGGCGTCGGCGATGTCGAACGACGGGTCAGCGCTGGCGATGTAGCCGACGAGCAGGGGAGTGCCGCTGGCGGTCCGTCGCACCGCTGCAGCGCCGCCGCTGACACCCGGTAGGTTCACCAAGGCGGTGTCCACCTCGCCGAGCTCTATGCGACGGCCGCCGACCTTGACCTGGTCGTCGGCTCGGCCGACGAAGTACAAGCCCTCGGGCTCCAGCCGCACCAAGTCGCCGCTGCGGTAAGCGCGTGACCATCCGAGCGTCGGCATCTCGGCGTATTTTTCGGCGTCCTTGTCCGGATCCAGGTACCTGGCCAGACCCACCCCGCCAATGACGAGTTCGCCGACTTCGCCGATTGACACCGGCTGAGCCTCTTTGTCGACCACCGCCAGATCCCAACCCCGCAGCGGCAATCCGATGGTCACCGGGCCCATGCCCTCCAGCCGTGCCGCACACGCCACCACCGTCGCCTCGGTCGGGCCATAGGTGTTCCACACCTCGCGGCCCTCGACGGCCAGTCGCTCCGACAGTTCCGGCGGGCACGCCTCGCCGCCGAAGATCAGCAGCCGCACTGCCTCGAGCGCCTCGGCGGGCCACAGCGCCGCCAGTGTCGGTACCGTCGACACGACGGTGATGTCGCGGGACACCAGCCACGGGCCCAGGTCCATGCCGCTGCGCACCAGTGAGCGCGGTGCGGGCACCAGGCAGGCTCCGTGTCGCCAGGCCAGCCACATCTCCTCGCACGACGCGTCGAATGCGACCGAAAGTCCGGCCAGCACGCGGTCGCCGGGCCCAATGGGATTGTCCTGCAAGAACATTTGCGCTTCCGCGTCGACGAACGCGGCGGCGCTGTGATGGGTGACCGCGACACCCTTCGGGGTTCCGGTTGATCCGGACGTGAAGATGATCCAGGCGTCGTCGCGACCCAGCGGTGACCCTGCGCGCCATCCGCGCGACGCGCCGGACCCTCGGACGAGTTTCTGCTCGGTAATGACCCCCACCACGTTGGCCTCGCCGAACACCAGCTCGGCGCGTTCCTCAGGGTCGTCGGCGTCCACCGGTACGTACGCCGCCCCTGTGGCTAGCGTCGCAAGGATCGCCACATATAGCGCGTAACTGCCCGACGGCATCCGGATGCCGATGCGGTCACCGCGGCCGATGCCGCGGGCGGCGAGCCACTCGACACTTTCCTCGATGTCGCTGATGAGCTCGGAGTAGGTGAGCTGCACCGCGCCGTCGTCGAGCGCAGGCGCGTCGGGGTAGAGCGCCGCCGTCTCGTAGAGGATGTCGATGAGCGTGCGAGGTTCGGACGCCGACGAGGACAGCAGGTACTGCGCGGGGATCTCCGGCTGGGGACTAGCTGTCACGAATACAAACTACTAAGCCGTTTGTTCGGCACGCCGTCCTCGATGGGAATGTCGCACGCGGCGGGTGATCACAATCGCGACGACGACGGCGATCGCGCCGATGACGTACCACTTGTACCGCTCGAAAGTGTCGTAGATCTCGACGATGTTCTCGCCGGCGAGATAACCCAGACCGCACCAGGTGCCCACCCACAGCACTGCGCCGAGGGTGTTGTAAGCGAGAAACTTCAGCCAGTGCATGCCTGCGATCCCGGCGAGCAGGCCGTTGATCTGGCGCAGCCCGTCGATGAAGCGGGCGACGGTGACGACCTTGCCGCCATGGGCGTTGAAGTACTTCTCGGTGCGGTCCAACCGCTCCGGCGTCAGAAACACGTATCGCCCGAATCGCTCCGCCAGCGGGCGGCCGCCGAAGTGGCCGACCATGAAGCCGATGTTGTCGCCGATGACGGCGGCCAGCACCGCGACCACGAAGACGACCGCAATGTTCATCTGGCCGGCGCCTGCGAAGACCGCCGCGGCGATCAACATGATCTCGCCGGGTACCGGGACACCGAAATCCTCCAGGAACAGCATCCCGCCGACTCCCAGGTACCCGTAGTGCTCCAGCAGCGGCTGCACGTCCCCGAAAACACCGGGCAATTGGGTGTCGGTCATGGCTGTAACCGTAATTCGCGCGGTTGGGCCCGCCCGGATTTCGTGCCGGCTCACCTACCTGGCAGAATGAGTGATGGAGGGGAGTATTCCTTCGCCGCGGTGTCGTCATCACGTCGTCCGTCATCGGACGACCGGTGCTGCGGACCGTTACGCCTGGTCGTGGCGGTGGAAGAGACCTCCGGCGTTGACAAACGACCGGAGGCTTCCACATGCAGGTATCCCAGCTCGAGTGGATCATCACCTTAGGGTTGACGATCGCCGTCTTGCTGTTCGACGTCGTTGTGATCGGGCGTCGGCCGCACGAGCCGTCGAAACGCGAGCTCGTGATCGCGCTGTCCGTTTACATCGGGCTTGCGGTGGCGTTCGGGGTCTGGGTGTGGTTGTTCCACGGCAGCCAATACGGGGTGGAGTTCTTCGCCGGCTGGCTCA
>JAVRPX010000497.1:0-4970 GCA_032161985.1 Mycobacterium sp. | reverse complement strand
CGCCGGGCCGCCGAGTCGAGTTCCCATGGCTAGAGCACCCGTTGTTTCGTTTGTACCACCGGTTGTGACGCGCTGGCGTAATTCCACGGACGGGTTGATCGCGGTAGGTTGGCGAGGATTCAACGTGCACGGGTGAGTGCGGCTGGCTGGCGGTCGATCACCGCGCTATCAGCGCCGCGACGATTGGCGCACGAGAGCCGAACGGCTCGCGCGGTGGTTAAAGACCGCGCTTTTGTGGCGTGACCAATCATTGAGCGCGCCCACGCCGACGCCGACGCTTGCCAGCGCGACCACCCCGGCTGCCGTGCCGAAGCCGCCGTAGCCGACGGCGTAGCCGACGACGCTCGCCGCGAGCGCCACGACCCCCACCGCTGTCAGGACCAACCCGGCTCTCATGCGACTGGGCTACCCAGCCCTGGGCGAACCCCAAACTGCGCCAGCGGCCTGAAGGACAGCGGTCCTCACGGGAAGGGCGACGGCCGAGCGGGCGTCAGCGCGGGCGAGCCGACATCTGGCTGCTGCGGCTGCGGGCGCTACTGGCGCGGGCGCGTGGCGAGACTGCGGCTTACACGGACCTCCGGGATCGCTACCGCGACATGGCGAGCACGCTTGAGTTCGAGGGACATATCGCGTGGGCTGAGGCGATGCCGTGACGGGCAACCAGGTAGGGCAGCCCACGTTGTCTTGAAACAGACGACGTACGAGAGTCTCGAAACTGCGTCTCCTAACCGTTTGCAACGGGGTCGTCCCTATTTGCGCCAGTCGCGGAACTGACGCGGGCTGTGATTCGTAGAGGTCTGCGCCTTGCTTCTTGGTGGGGTGGCGCAGTAGTAGATCTCCCCGGTGTCACATTTTCGGCCGAATGCGCCGGTTCGGCAGGCGAGGCGTCGGGTAGGCAGCGACAATCCGTTGTGGGACCAGATTGCGCTGCTGCGCATGCCTGTGCCGACGGGGGGTGAACCGTGTCGCAGGTGTTCTTGAGTCATTCGCGGTTTGACAGCCGCGAGGCGGTGGCGGTCAAGCAGTGGCTGATCGAGCAGGAACCGGGTCTGGTCGATGAGATCTATCTGGATCTCGATCCGCACACGGGGATCCGGCCTGGGGAGAGGTGGAAGGAAGCTCTGAATAAGGCCAGTGCTCGCTGTGAGGCGGTGATCTGCCTGCTGTCGAAGAACTGGCTGAACTCGGCGGAATGCAACGTCGAGTTCCGCTATGCCGAGAACCTGCACAAGGCCATCCTGTGCGCCCGGCTGGAGCCGGTGCCCGATACCAACATCACCTCGGAGTGGCAACGCTGCGACCTATTCCCCAACCACCGCCCCACTACCGAAGTGGATATCGCTGACGGCGGCGAGCCGGTGGTGTTCGACAGGGTGGGTTTGCAGCAGCTCCTGGATGGATTGCGCACATTAGGGATCGCAGCGGAGCATTTCCCATGGCCCCCACCCGATGACCCGGACCGTGCCCCGTATCGGGGGTGGGCACCACTGGAAGAGGTTGACGCAGCGGTGTTCTTCGGGCGCGACGCCCTGATCCTGCGCGGTCTGGACGTGTTGCACGGGATGCGCTCGACGGGAGTGGAGTCTCTCTTCGTCATCCTCGGCCCGTCCGGCGCGGGCAAGTCGTCATTTCTCCGCGCCGGGCTACTGCCGAGGCTGCGTCGCGACGACCGCAGCTTCCTGCCGCTGCCCATAGTGCGCCCGGAGAAGGCGGTGCTGACCGGCGAATTGGGCTTAGCTGCTTCCATTCACACCCTGCGCAGCCGCCTTGGACTGGCCGCACCGATGCTGGGGGAAATCAAGAACGCCTGCCACCCCGAGCATGTCGAGCGGCTGCGCGACTGGCTGGAGGAGGCCCGCCAAGTCGCCCGCGACAGGCTGCTGGAGGTGCCCGCCGAGCAGCCCGCCCCCACCCTGGTGTTGCCGGTGGATCAGGCCGAGGAACTGTTCAATGCCGACGCCGGACCCGAGGCCCCGCGCTTCCTGGAGCTGCTTGGCGCCCTCGTGCAGCATGACGCGGGGGTGACCCCGGCGATGGTCGTGGCGGTCACTATCCGTGCCGACCGCTACGAGCCGCTGCAGACCGCACCGGAGTTGGACCCGGTGCATCCCTTGGTGTTCCCCGACCTCAAACCCCTGCCCCCCGCCGGGTACACGGAGGTCATCACCGGCCCAGCCCGGCGTGCCATACAAGCCGGACGGCGACTTACCGTTGAACCAGCGCTGGTGGAGCGGCTGCTCGCCGATACCGCCGAGGGGGCCGATGCACTGCCGCTGCTGGCGTTGACGTTGGAGTGGCTCCACCACGATTTCGGCGGCGACGGCGACCTCACCGTGGCCGAGTACGAGTTGATGGGCGGGATGGCCCAGGTGGTGCAGAACGAGGTGGACGAGCTGCTGGCTACCGACTCCGAACAGCGCCAGGCCCAGCTCGACGTCCTGCATGATGCGTTTATCCCGTGGCTGGCCACCATCAATCCCGACAACAACGAGCCGATGCGCCGCCTGGCCCGCTGGGAGGACCTGCCCGCCGCCAGCCACCCCCTCATCCAGGAGATGGTGGACAAGCGGCTGCTGGTCAAAGACACCCGCGACGGGCAGGCCGTGGTCGAGGTCGCGTTGGAGAGCCTGCTGCGGCAATGGCGTGAACTCGCGGCGTGGCTGCGCGACGAGGGCCAGGACCTCAAAGACGCCGACGGTCTGGAGCGCGCTGCAGCCGACTGGCGCGCCAGCGGACGGGACAAAGCCTGGCTACAAGAAGGCAGTCGGCTCACTGAGGCTGAGACCCTAGCGGCCAAACCCGGCTTCCGCGACCGCCTCGACCCCGCCCGCGACTACCTCCAAGCTTCCCGGCGGCGCGAAGACGACCGGCTCGAGACTGATAAGAAGCGCCAGCAAGCCGAACTGCAAGCCGCGAAGGAGCACGCGGCGGCGCTGCGGAAACGATCCCGGATCCTCGTCACCGTGCTGGCATTTACCGCCATCATCGCCGTCGTGGCGGTGATGCTCGGTGTGCAGGCCAACCACGCACAGAAGCGGGCCGACGAGCGTTTCCGCGAAGCAACCAGCCTTCGGCTGGTCTCGGAAGGTGAGTCGATGTTGGCCGGTACACGCCCCGGCGTCACGGTGCAGTCGTACCAAGAACTGCTGGCGGCGCATGCCATCCCGTCGACACTTTCCGGTGACGACTACCTGTTCGCGGCGCTAAATCGGGAGCGGCAGCTAGTCAAGGACATCGACACCCCAGCGACGGTGATGAGTGTCGCCTTCAGCCCCGACGGGACACGTATCGCGGCGGGCTGCACCGACGGCTCGATTCGGGTGTGGAACGCAGCGACCGGACAGCCGATCGGGCCGCCCTTGCTCGGCCACGAACAATTGGTGACAAGTGTGGCGTTCAGCCCCGACGGCAGACGCATCGTGTCAGGCAGCAAGGATGACACCGTCCGGTTGTGGGACGCCACGACGGGGCAGCCGATCAGGCAGCCGCTACGAGGTCACGACAACACGGTGATGAGCGTGGCGTTCAGTCCCGACGGTGCCAAAGTCGCATCGAGCGGTATGGACGGCACGATTCGGTTGTGGGACGCCTCCACCGGAGACCCGGTCGGTCAGCCGCTACGCGGTCACGGCGGCGGCGTGACGCGCGTGGCGTTCAGCCCCGACGGGACCCGCATCGCCTCGGGCGGCATCGACCAGACCGTCCGGTTGTGGGACGCCGCGACGGGGCAGCCGATCGCGCAGCCACTGCGCGGCCACGACGATTGGGTGATGAGCGTGGCGTTCAGCCCGGACGGCACCCGGATCGCCTCCGGCAGCACCGACCACACCGTCCGGTTGTGGGACGTCGCTACCGGACAGCCGATCGGGCAGCCGCTGCGGCACGACAACCAGGTGACGAGTGTGGCGTTCAGCCTCGACGGCACGCGCATCGCCTCTGGCGGGGCCGATAACACCGTCCGGTTGTGGGACGCCGCCACCGGGCGTGCGCTCGACGTGCTGACCGGTCACCGGTCGGCGGTGGAGACCGTGGCGTTCAGCCCCGATGGCCGACGCCTACTGTCCGGCGGCGACGACCAAGGCGTGCGGATCTGGGATGCCAGCGCTGGACCCCCCCTGCTCGGCCATGACGACACGGTTGGCGCTGCCGACTTCTCCGCGGACGGTCGGCGCATCCGTTCGGGCAGCACGGACGGGTCCGTGCGGGTGTGGGACGCTACGACGGGGCAGCCGATCGGGCAGCCGTTGCGCGTCGCCGATCGAGTGCGTTTCCTGGACCCGTTCGGCGAAGACCGCGTGGTCTCGGCCGGAGACGCTGGCGTGCGAGTGTGGGACGCGCACACCGGCAAACCGATCGGTGAACCGTTGCGCGCTATGGCTGGACTGGCTGCCTGGAACCCGAAGACCGGGAGAATCGCGACCCAAACCGAAGCGGGTGCCATCGAAGTGCGCGACGCCGCGCTGCTGCCGTTCGGGGTACCGGTCTGGACGGGAAAGCTGGTGACGGGGTTCGACATAAGCCCAGACGATCGGATGATCGTCACCACTAGCGGCGATTCCATGCTTCGGCTGTGGGACGTCGCGACCGGCAAGCCACTCGGCAAACCGTTGGCGGCCAACGGAATCATCGCCTCGACCGCATTTAGTCCGGATGGGCATCTGTTGGCCGCGGGGACTAATGGTGCCCTGGACAACAGCGAAAACACCCTGCGGCTGTGGGACACCCGAACCTTTGAACCCGTTGGCGATCCCATCCATGTCGACTCGGCTGTGAGCAGCTCGGTGTTCAGTCCCGACGGGAGGATCCTCGCCACGGGCAGCGCCGATGGCACGATCCGACTATGGGATGTCGGCGACCACAAACAACTCGGTGTCCCCCTTACCGGGCACACGTCATTCGTGTCGGCGCTCAACTTCAGTCCGGACGGGACGAAACTGCTATCGGCGAGCGGAGACCACACGCTGCGCCAG
>JAVRPX010000496.1:0-3858 GCA_032161985.1 Mycobacterium sp. | reverse complement strand
GCTCATCGTGGTGCGCGCGAGCAGGAAGATGAATGCGACCAGACCGCCGATGACGTGCAGACCGTGGAATCCGGTGGCGAGGTAGAACACTGAGCCGTACGCGCTGCCAGGGATGGTGGTGCCGTGCTCAACCAGGTGGATGTACTCGTAGCCCTGGCCGAGCACGAAGAACAGGCCCATCAGGAACGTCACGAAGTACCAGCGCCGCAGCCCGAATACGTCGCCACGCTCGGCGGCGAACACGCCCATCTGGCAGGTGAACGACGACGCGATCAGCACCAGCGTCACGGGGACCGCCTGAACCAGGTTCAGCTCGGTGGGGTGCGGGGGCCAGTCACCGCCGGCCTGCGCGCGTGCGGTGAAGTACATCGCGAACAGCCCAGCAAAGAACATCAGCTCGCTGGACAGCCAGACAATGGTGCCGACACTGACCATGTTGGGTCGGTTCAGCGAATGTACTCGCGACGTGATAGCGGTTCCCGAGGTGCCTACAGCGCTCGTCACCCCGCAAGTATGACGCTTTGTAGTTGTACAACTCCACCCGGGTGGAGCAATTCGTCATAATCGGCGAGTGGCATCCGCTCAAGCGCAACCGACTGGTTCCGGTGACTCCCCGACGTGGCCGCAAGTTCTCGGCCGCCTGACCACAGGTCAAGCGCTGTTGCCTGGCCAGGCCGCCTGGGCGATGGACCAGATCATGACCGGCGCGGCGACCCCGGCACAGATCGCAGGCTTCGGCGTGTCGATGAAGATGAAGCGCCCGACGTCGGCAGAGGTCACCGAATTGGCCGACACGATGCTCAAGCATGCGCGCCGGGTCCCGACGGAAGTCATCGGCAATGACACCGTCGACGTGGTCGGCACCGGCGGCGACGGCGCCAACACGGTGAACCTGTCGACGATGGCGGCGATTGTCGTGGCCGCGGCAGGGGTGCCGGTGATCAAGCACGGCAACCGGGCGGCGTCGTCGTTGTCCGGCGGTGCCGACACGCTCGAGGCGTTGGGAGTGCGCATCGACCTCGGCCCGGACGAGGTGGCGCGCAGCGTGGCGGAAGTCGGGATCGGTTTTGCGTTCGCGCCACAGTTTCACCCGTCGTACCGGCACGCCGGGGTGGTGCGGCGCGAGATCGGCGTGCCGACGGTCTTCAATCTGCTTGGGCCGCTGACGAATCCGGCCGGGCCGCGGGCGGGCCTGATTGGTTGCGCGTGGGGTGAGCTGGCCGAGGTGATGGCGGGGGTGTTCGCCGCTCGGCGGTCCAGCGTGCTGGTCGTGCACGGTGACGACGGCCTCGACGAATTGACCACCACCACGACGAGCACGATCTGGCGGGTGCAGGCCGGGACCGTCGAGCGATTGACCTTCGACCCGGCGGCGTTCGGGTTCAAACGGGCCGACATCTCCGAGCTTGTTGGCGGCGATGCCGAGGCCAACGCCGCCTCGGTCCGCTCGGTACTTGCTGGCGCGAAGGGCCCGGTCCGGGATGCGGTTGCGCTCAACGCGGCCGGCGCGATGGTGGCCCACGCGGGACTAGCCAGCGACGCCAAATGGGTGCCCGCCTGGGAGTCGGGACTCGCCAGGGCCATCGACGCGATCGACTCTGGCGCTGCCGAACAGCTGCTCGCGCGTTGGGTGAGGTTCACGCAGAAGCTCTGAATTGTCGATCGCCTGTTCGGCCGCCACCCGTGCCGAGCGCGCCGATGCCGCCCAGCCTGACCACCGGCCTGCCGAGCCCACCGGGACCGCGTAGCCGGGCTCGGCCCGCACGATGCGCACGCCGGGCTGGGCCAACCAGCGCGCTATCAGTCCCGTCTCTTCGACCAGCGCGCCGCCGAGCGGCGCGTCGGCTGGCAGAACCGCTTGTGCACCAACACAAATGGCGTCGATCACCGGCATCGGCGGCACGCCACGACGGGCGGTGCCCGCCGCAGCAAGCTGGCCCTGCCGGATCACCGCGAGGTGCCAGCCGCCGTCGCCGTCCGGGCGGGCCGCCACCAATTCGGTGACAGCGGCCAGCGCCCGCAGCCGTTGGCCGCGCCACAGCACATCGATCGCCGCTGCGGCGTGGTCTCGCAACCGGGCGGCCGTCTCGTAGCGATTGCGCTCGGCCAGATCGGCGATGTGCGCCAGCACCGCGGCGAGCGCGCAGTTGTCGGTGCCATCGATCAGCTCGACGGCGCGGGCGGGAGCGGAGGCGTACTGGGTCGGGGTGATGCCGTGCGGCGCAGGACATGGCGACAGTTCGCGCTCGGGACACACGTGCAGCGCGGAGCGGCCCAGCCGCTTGGTGCATGTGCGCACGCCCGTGAACCGCGCCAGCAGCGCTGCCGTTTCCACCGCATCGGCGCGCGAGCGGAACGGCCCAACGGCGCAGCCGCGCTTGGGTGCCCGCACCGCAGAAAAGCGCGGGAACGGTTCGTCGGTCAGCGTTACCCACCACCAGCGGTGCGGGAACTTCGACCGGCGATTGTAGGGCGGCGCGTGCGCGGCGAGCAGTCGCAGCTCGCGCACACCTGCCTCGAGGTCGTGCGCGCATTCGACATGGTCGACCGCGGTCGCCAGCGACGCCATCTCCTTCATGCGGGTGCGCGGGTCGGCGCCGTTGAAGTACTGGCCGACCCGCCTGCGCAGATCGACCGCGGTGCCGACATACAGCACCTCGGCCGACGGCCCACGGAACAGGTAGACGCCAGGGCGATGCGGGAGCGCGGCGGCGAGGTGCCGATTGCGGCGCTGAGCTGGTGTCACGTCGGGCAGATAGGAGCGCAGCTCGGTGTAGGTGTGCACCCCCTGATTGCCCACCCGCTCGATCAACCCGTGCAGCACGTCGACCGTGGCTCTGGCGTCGTCGAGCGCACGGTGCGTCGGTGTGGTCGTCGCGCCGAACAACCGCGCCAACGCGGCCAGCCGCACGCTCGGGGCTTCGTCTCGGGTCAGCACCCGGCGGGCCAGCCGGACCGTGCACAGCACCGGCGGGCGCGGCCATGGGATCTGGCAGCGTTCGGCGGCCGCGCGCAGGAACCCGATGTCGAAACCCGCGTTGTGGGCGACAAGCACCGCGCCGCGGGAGAACTCCAGAAACGCGGGCAGCACCGAATCGATCCTCGGCGCATCGCACACCATGGCCGTCGTGATACCCGTGAGTGCCACGATCTGTGGAGGGATGCTTCGTCCCGGATCCACCAGCGTGGCCAGCTCGCCAAGCACCGCGCCGCCGCGCACCTTGACCGCCCCGATCTCGGTGATCGAATCGTGGCCCTCGCCGGACGGGCGTCCGCCGGTGGTCTCGAGGTCGACGACGACAAACGTGGTTTCCCGCAGTGACAGGTCAGCGAGCGGATCGACGTCCGCGAAGCTCAGCTGGCCCATGGGCTGACGGTAAGGAATGGGACCGACAGCGAATGGTTGCCACGCGGGCGCCGGAATTGTCGGTGGCTGTCGATACCGTGCGGGCAACACCGATCGAGAGGACTGCCACATGGGCACGGTGAAGATCGATTGCGACGACTGCGCGGTGCGCGGTCCTGGATGCAAGGACTGTGTCGTCAGCGTGCTGCTCGGGGTGCCCGACACATTGCTCGACGATGAACGTCAGGCGCTCGAGGTGCTCGCCGATGCCGGACTGGCACCGCGCCTACGGTTGGTTCCGATTCGCCGGGACGGCGATTCGGGGGTCGCCTGAAGACACGCCATTACGCGCCCGTTGATAACAATCTCTGAGGCGGCTGTTAAATTTGCGTCTTCTGTTGGACAAGGCCGATGCCGTTTCGTAACCTATCTGAGACTTTTGAGCAGTTTCGACGCGGCTTCGTCACGGCAGTTGAAGGGCGCAAATCTTGAGGCTCGACCGCACGCACCGG
>JAVRPX010000495.1:0-4126 GCA_032161985.1 Mycobacterium sp. | reverse complement strand
CGATGGGCGCCCGGCCGGTCGCCGTCATGGACCAGCTGCGGTTCGGCGCCGCCGACGCGCCCGATACGCGACGGGTGGTCGACGGGGTGGTGCGCGGCATCGGCGGCTACGGAAACTCGCTGGGGCTGCCCAACATCGGCGGTGAGACCGTGTTCGCCGCGTCTTATGCGGGCAATCCGTTGGTGACCGCGATGTGCGTCGGGGTGCTGCGCAAGGAGGACCTGCACCTGGCGTTCGCATCGGGCACCGGCAACAAGATCATTCTGTTCGGCGCACGCACCGGGCTCGACGGCATCGGCGGTGTGTCGGTGCTGGCCTCGGAGACATTCGGCGGCGACGAGAGTGGCTCGCCAGGACGTAAGAAGCTGCCTTCGGTGCAGGTGGGCGACCCGTTCATGGAGAAGGTGCTCATCGAGTGCTGCCTCGAGCTGTACGCCAACGACCTGGTGATCGGCATCCAGGACCTGGGCGGCGCCGGATTATCTTGTGCCACATCAGAACTCGCATCTGCAGGCGACGGCGGTATGCGTGTCGAGCTGGACACCGTACCGTTGCGGGCGGCGAACATGACACCGGCCGAGATCCTGTCCAGCGAGTCGCAGGAGCGGATGTGTGCGGTCGTCGCACCGGAGAACGTCGACGCGTTCATGGCGGTCTGCCGTAAGTGGGAGGTGCTGGCCACCGTCATCGGTGAGGTCACCGACGGCGACCGGCTCGAGATCACCTGGCATGGCGAGACGGTCGTCGATGTGCCGCCGCGCACGGTCGCGCACGAGGGCCCGGTCTACGAGCGTCCGGTGGAACGCCCCGATACCCAGGACGCGCTCAACGCCGACACCTCCGCCAAGCTGCCTCGGCCGTCCACCGGCGAGGAGCTGCGGGCGACTTTACTTGCGCTGCTTGGCAGTCCGCACCTGTGCAGCCGGGCATTCATCACCGAGCAGTACGACCGTTACGTGCGCGGCAACACCGTGCTCGCCGAACACGCCGACGGCGGTGTGCTGCGCGTCGACGAAGCCACCGGCCGCGGTATCGCGATCTCCACCGACGCGTCCGGCCGCTACACCCAGCTCGACCCGTATACCGGCGCGCAGCTCGCGCTGGCCGAGGCGTACCGCAACGTCGCGGTCACCGGCGCGACGCCGGTCGCGGTGACCAACTGCCTTAACTTCGGCTCACCCGAGGACCCGGCGGTGATGTGGCAGTTCGGCCAGGCCGTCCGGGGTCTCGCCGACGGCTGTGCGGCGCTTGGCATTCCGGTCACCGGCGGCAACGTGAGCTTCTACAACCAGACCGGCACCACCCCCATCCTGCCCACCCCGGTCGTCGGCGTGCTCGGTGTGTTGGAAGATGTGAGCCGACGTCTTCCTACTGGATTCGGTACGGAGGCAGGGGAATCCCTGATCCTCCTCGGCGACACCCGCGACGAGTTCGATGGCTCGATCTGGGCGCAGGTCACCGCCGACCATCTCGGTGGGCTGCCGCCGCGTGTCGATCTTGAGCGCGAGAAGCTGCTCGCTGAGGTCCTCGCCGCCGCGTCGCGTGACGGGCTGGTGTCGGCGGCGCACGATCTGTCCGAGGGCGGGCTGATACAGGCCGTCGTGGAGGCCGCACTCGCCGGTGAAACCGGTTGCCGCATCGTCCTTCCCGAGGATGAAAACCCCTTCGTCGCGCTCTTCTCCGAATCGGCGGCCAGGGTGATGGTTGCCGTGCCGCGCACCGAGGAGAGCAGGTTCCGCGCGATGTGTGAGGCCCGTGGGCTGCCCGCGACGCGCATCGGCGTTGCGGACCAAGGCAGCGACGCGGTCGAAGTACAAGGCTTGTTCACGGTTTCCCTGGAGGACCTGCGCAGCACGTCGGAGGGCGTGCTTCCCGGGTTGTTCGGGTGACTGTCGCGCCACGCGAACGTCATCCGCTACTCGTCTGGGCGTGGAGCCTGGTGCACCTCGACTTCGTCGGAGTGGCGTTCGGCGCCCTGTTCTTCTGCCTGTCGCTGACCCCGTCGCTGCTGCCGCGCGACTGGCTGTTCCAGGGCCTGATCGGTGGGCTCAACGCGGCGATCGGCTACGGCATCGGGGTGTTCATTGCAAAAATGGTGCGCCGCTTCGTATTACGTCGACGCAAGTGGTGGCCGCCGTCGAAGCGGGTGCGGTATGTGTTCAAGACGGTGATCGTCACGGTATCTGCGACAGCGTGTGTGCTGATGGTGATCCCGGCGGCCGCGTGGCAGCGTCAGGTGTCGGCGGTGGTGGGCATGGACGGCCCGAACACGCTGGGCTACACGCGCACACTGATAATCGCAGTGCTGGTAGGTGCTGTGTGCGTCGGGGCGACGCGCGTGGTGCTCGACGTGATCAAGACGATGGCCCGGTTCTTCATCAGGCGTTGGCACCTGCACGACGAGACGGCGTTGTTCATCGGCACCGCGATCGTCGTCGTGGTCGCAGTCACGCTCGTCAACGGTGTGCTGATCCGTGGCTTTCTGGCAGGCGCCAACCGGGTGTTTCAGCCTCAGAACGCCACCACCAGAGCGGGTATCGTCCAGCCGCGGCAGCCTGAACGGTCCGGCAGCCCAACGTCTTTCGCGCCCTGGGACACCCTCGGATTCCAGGGCCGCAACTTCGTCGCCACCGGCCCCCACGCCGATGAGTTGACACGCCTGAACGGCAGACCCGCCAAGGAACCGATCCGGGTGTACGTCGGCCTGAACACCGCGGCCAACGACGAGAGCCGGATGGCGGTGCTGCTGAGCGAACTCGAACGATCAGGAGCCTTCGACCGCAAGGTGCTGGTGATCATCCCGACTACGGGCACAGGATGGATCAACCCGGTCGCCGCCCGATCGCTGGAAATGATGTACAACGGCGACACCGCGCTGGTGGGATCGCAGTATTCCTTTCTGCCGAGCTGGATTTCGTTTCTCGGCGATCGGGAGAAGTCGATGGAATCCGGTCGGCTGATGATCAACGCCATCCACGACCGATGGCTGCAGCTACCGCCCGACCGGCGACCCAGGCTGGTGCTCTACGGCGAAAGCCTTGGCTCGATGGCAGGGCAGGGTGCGTTCGAGTGGCTACCCGACATCGCGAGGATGGGCTTCTCTTCGGTGCTGTGGGTCGGCCCGCCAAATGCCAGCCCGCTGTGGAGCGCCATCACTGCGAGGCGCGATCCCGGCACGCCGGAGGTCGAACCGCGCTACGACAACGGGCGTACCGTGCGGTTCTCGCAGGCCACCGACTCGGCGGAGATCGCGGGGGACACCGCGGCGCCGTGGGAGGGCACCCGGGTGCTGTTCCTGCAGCATGCGTCCGACCCGATCGTGTGGTGGTCGCAGGATCTATTGTTCAACCGGCCCGACTGGCTCAAGGAACCACCGGGCCGCGACCGCACGGCGTCAATGCGCTGGTATCCGATCATCACGTTCTGGCAGGTCGCCGCCGACATGACCAACGCCGGGTCGGTTCCCGGCGGGCATGGCCACAATTACGGAGACTTCGTGCTCGACGGGTGGGCCGCCGTCGCCCCGCCCGACGGGTGGACACCCGACGACACCGCACGTATGCGCGTCGCGCTGGAAAAGACCGAGGCCGTCGACGGGCCCGAATACTGATGCGGCCCAGCAAGGTTCGCGCGGTCGCGCTGGCGGCTGGGCTGGTCGGTTGGAGCTTTGCGGCACCGCGGGTGCGATGGCATCCGGTTCCGAATGCGTCGCTGGGCACCGGCCTCGTCGCGGTCGCCCGCAGTCCGCTCGGGTTGCGTCCGCCTGCCCTGTGGTCGGGCATCCGGTACGGCCTTGCCGCCGGTGCGGCGGTGGGGCTTGGCGTCGCTGCGCTGACCGCGTTTCCGGCGGTACGGGCGGCGATGGCCGAGCGCAAGCTGCCTGACCACACGGCTCGCTGGCTGCTGCTGGACATCCCGATCGGAACGGTCTGGCCCGAGGAGGCGGCCTACCGGGCCACGCTGGGCACGGTCGCCGAACAGGCATTCGGGCCGACCCGGGGCCGGCTGCTGCAAGCCGCGGCGTTCGGGTTGTGGCACATCGTCGACGCCCGCGTCACGGGACAGTCGGTGATGCGCACGGTTCTGGTCACCGGCGTCGGGGGCTGGTTGTTCGGCTGGCTACATG
>JAVRPX010000494.1:0-2733 GCA_032161985.1 Mycobacterium sp. | reverse complement strand
CGCATCGAAGCGCAGTGTTTTCGCCGGCCACTTCACAACCGGGTGCGCTCCCGGCGCCACTGAGTAATCCGGAATGAGACGGTGGAATTCCTCGAGAACCAGACGTAGCTCCAGTCGCGCGTGGTGTGAGCCAAGGCAGCGGTGTACTCCCCCGCCGAAACTCAAGTGCCTTTCCGAACGCTGCACATCGACACGTTGCGGATCGGGGTGCTCGACCGTATCGCGGTTGGCGCAGCTGAGAAAGACGCGCACCGGAGTGCGTGGCGGCAGGGTGACCCCGCCCAGTTCGGTCTCCACCGCCGTCATCCTCGGCACCAGCGGGATCGGCGGGTCTAGCCGCAATAGTTCCTCGACAACCTGGGGTGTTCGCTCGGGTTCGTCGACCAGGATGCGCCGCAGCTCAGGGTTTTCCACGGTCCTGACGAAGGAGGACGCGAGGGCGCCGGTGACGGTGTCGAGGCCGGCGAGCACGAAGATGAAGCCCAGGCCGATCATCTCGTCGTCGGTCAGTCCGCCCTCGTCCTTGATGGAGAGCAGCCGGGAGAGCAGGTCGTCGCCGTTGCCGTGGCGTCGATCGGTGATGTAGCGACTGAGGTATTCGTGCAGTTCCATAGCCGGTTGAAGATCCCCGCCCACGGGTGCAGAGCCTGAGATGTCAACAACGTCGATGATGCCGTCCTTCCACGCGACGAGCTGGTCGCGGTCTTCGAGAGGCAGACCGAAGAGGGTGAGAAACACCTGCGCGGGATAGGGGATCGCCAGATCCTCGACGAGCTCGCAGCTGCCCCGGTCGCGAATGCCCTCGATCAAGGATCGGGCTTGTGCCCGGAACGCCGGCTCAAGGAGGGCCAGCCTCTTGGGCCCGAAGAACGGGTCGAGCATCCGCCGGTAGCGAGCATGGCCAGGCGGATCGGTGGCGATGGGAATGAGCGGCAGTGGGCTGCCCATCATGTCGAACGCCAGTGCCGAGGAGAACACCGACGGCGTGCGTAGCACTTTTTCGACGAGCCGGCGGTCGGTGACGGCCACGTAGCCATCGAGCTCGAACAACGGGCCTGTCTCTTGCATTTGCTCCCAGGCCTTTTCGCGTTCGCGCGCCACTGGGAGGTCGTCGTAGTGGAACGGGCAACGTGCGGCAGTTGACTTCACAGCGGTCAAACTACAGACTGTCGATATTGTTGTCCAGTATCAGAATTATGTAGTTCACAATGAGTGTCTTGTAGTTCGAGGAGCGGAGGTGAGAGGCGATGGTGCGACGACCACGGTGGGGAGACGATGAACCTGCGGATGACGCCGCGGCCCGGGAGCGACTGCTGCTCGCGGCAGAGATCTGCTACGAGCGGATGGGGATTGCGGGCAGTTCGGTCGAGGACATCGCTCGCCAGGCAGGTGTCCATCGCACGACGGTGTACAAGTTCTTCGCCGGCCGAGACGACATCCTCACCGCGGTGCTGCTGCGCGAAAGCGAGGGCGTGATAGCCCGGGCCGAAGAAACGTTCGCCTCTACCCACAGTTTCGTCGAGGCGGTAGTGCCCGCACTGGTTCGCGCGATGAACGACATCGCCTCGTCGCGCTACCTGAGGCTTCTGCTCACCTCGGAAAGCGCAGCCATGACGATGAGGGTTGCCACTGCCTCTCAGGAGTTTCGATCCAGGGTGGCTCGCGCCATCACCGGTCCGGCCCACGAGGCTCAACGTGATAGCGAATTGCGATCCGACGTGTCCCTCGACGAGCTGGTGGACTGGCTCGTGCGGTTGACGTTCGTCCTCGCCCCCGAGGCCGCGGCCAGTCCCGACCACGCGGCCCGGATGCTGAGTCTTTTCGTCCTTCCCGCCCTGGTGCCCGGCGCTGCGTCGGTGCCCATCCTGCCCAGATGAGAGTTTGATCATGATCAGCTATGACGAATTATTCATCGGTGGCCAATGGGTGTCACCGGCGACCGATGAGATCATCGAAGTGGTGTCCCCCTCTACCGAGGAAGTCATCAGTCACACTCCTTGCGCCACGGCCGCAGACATCGATGCGGCGGTGAGCGCTGCCCGTGAGGCGTTCGATCACTCGGACTGGCCGCACAAGCCGGTGGCCGAGCGGATCGCGCTGGTGCAGCGTTTCGCGGATCTCCATCTCGCGCGCAGCGACGTGATGGGTGAGGTCATGACCGCCGAGATGGGTACGCCGATCACGTTAAGCAAGGCACCCGCGGCGTGGATGGTGGCCAATTCCTTTCTCGAGGTGGCACGCACGCACACGTGGGAGGAGAACCGGAATGGCAGCTACGGCAACGTCGTGGTGCGCAAGGACCCGGTCGGCGTCGTCGGCGCCATCGCACCCTGGAACTCCCCCCAGTTTCTCACCCTGGCAAAGCTTGTGCCCGCGCTCATCGCGGGGTGTTCGGTGGTCGTCAAACCCTCCCCCGAGACACCGGTCGACGGCCTGCTCATGGCCTCGTGGCTGCAGGAGGCGGGCATTCCCGACGGCGTCGTCTCCGTCGTACCGGGGGGCGGCGCCGCCGGGGAACACCTTGTCGGTCATCCCGGGGTCGACAAGATCGCGTTCACCGGTTCCACCGAGGTCGGTCGCAAAATCGGCAGGATTTGCGGCGAGCAGGTCAAGCGGTGCAGCTTGGAGTTGGGGGGCAAGTCCGCCGCCATCGTGCTCGACGACGCCGACTTGGACAACCTCGCGTCGGGTCTGCGCTTCGCGAGTTTCATGAACTCCGGTCAGGCGTGCATG
>JAVRPX010000493.1:0-8579 GCA_032161985.1 Mycobacterium sp. | reverse complement strand
TTGTGGCTGGGCGTGTTGCTGCTGTCGGTGATGATCGACGTCCGCTTGAGCGTGCTGTTCAGCTATCAGTCCAACGACCAGTTCTCGGCACTTCAGGCCGCGTTCGAAGGCGAGGGAGCGGCGAAAGACTCAGCCATAGAAAGCTTTTGGTGGTCAATCCTGATCTTGGTTGCTCTGGCAGCTGTTGACATCGTCCGCACCGTACTCGACCTCTACCTCATGCAGCGATTCATCATCCGGTGGCGGGTGTGGCTCACTCACCGGCTGACCGCGGACTGGCTCGACGGTGATGCCTACTACCGCGGGCGGTTCATCGACAATCCGATCGACAATGCGGATCAGCGCATCCAGCAGGACATCGATATCTTCACTACCGGTACGGGACCGGAAACGAACACCCCAACCGTCGGAACCGCCCAAACGCTGGTGTTCGGCGCGGTCACTTCGATTGTCTCGGTGGTTTCGTTCACTCCGATTCTGTGGCGTCTGGCCGGCCCGCTGACGATCTTCGGCGTCACCGTGCCGAAGGCGCTGTTCTGGATGGCACTCGTGTACGTCTTCTTGACGACGGTCGTCGCGTTCTGGATCGGCCACCCGCTGATCCGCCTCTCGTTCCGCAACGAGCTGACCAACGCCGCGTTCCGCTACGCACTGATGCGGCTGCGTGATGCCGGTGAGGCCATCGGGTTCTACCGTGGCGAGGGCGCCGAACGGGGCCGCTGGGTGATCTGCGTGCCGCGGTCTCCTATCCCTCCGAAGAGGGCGCATTCCCCGACGATGCGATCCGGTCCGCGCTCGACTCCGTGTCACTCGCCCATCTGAACGGACGCCTCGCCGAAGTGCAGGACTGGGCCAAGGTGCTCTCGCCTGGCGAGCAGCAGAGGATCGCGTTCGCGCGCGTGCTGCTGACCAAACCCAAGGTGGTGTTTCTCGACGAGTCGACGTCGGCGCTCGACGAAGGACAGGAGTTTGCGTTGTACCGGTCGCTGCGCACCGCGTTGCCGGACTGCGTCGTGGTCAGCGTCAGTCACCGCGGCACCGTCGAGCAGCACCACGACAGGCGGCTGGAACTGCTCGGCGGCGGCGAATGGCGCCTCGGTCAAATCGGCGAAGAGCCGGTCCCGGTCTAGTTTGCCGACGGCTTCCGCCGCCGCACCGACGCTGCCTCAGACCCACTGACGCTGCTCACCGCCGCGGAACTACGCGTCGCGGAATGCGTTGCGCTGGGCATGGCCAACCCGGCGATCGCCGATGCCCTGCATTTGTCACGGCACACCGTGGAGTCGCACCTCAAGCGGATCTACACCAAGCTCGGTGTCAGCCGTGTCCAGCTCGCCGGCATTGTCTCCGGTGGCGCGACTCGCTGAGGTTGGCCGAGTTCGGGGATGTGCCCGCGGGGTCGGCGCTCGAATACTCGCTGGATGACCGTCGAAGAAAGCCTGCCCATCGGGGCCTACCTATTGCTCAAGCCTGACGGCGGTGAGCAACTGCGATTTCTGGTGACAGCCACATGCGGCTCAAAGTCGACGGCGCTGACACGAACGACACGCTGTCGTTCTACGAGTACGTCTCACAACCGGGAGTCACAGGTCCTCCTCAGCAAATCCACCACGGTCACGACGAGACGTTCTACGTCGTCGACGGCATCTACGAGTTCACCTTCGGCACCGAGCAGGTGACCGCCGAATCCGGTGCCTTCCTTTACGTTCCGCGCGGCCGGCCCCACACCTTCCGCAACGCCGGCCACGGGCCCGGCCGGATCGTCGGCACGTTCGCGCCCGCCCGGTTCGCCGAGTACTTCCGCGAGCTGGCCGAAATCATCGACCGCACCGGCGCCCCGCCGGACCGAGACGAATGGGCCGAGCTCTACGGCCGCTACGATACGACGCTTCTGGACGACGCCTAGGACCGCGCGGCGTGTACCCCTGCGCGGCGGCCGAAGAACGAACCCTCGCCGAGTTGGGTGCCACTGGCGTAGCCCTTGCCGTCCTGGGCGATGTTCGACGCGCACGCGCCAGCGGCGTACAGGCCGGGGATAACGCTGCCGTCTGCGGCCAGCACCTCGCCGTCGATCGTGACCTCCAGTCCACCCATGCTGAAGCCGGAGTACATGGCGACGCCGAGGGACAGATCGAACGCTGCCCATGGTCCGTTGTCTTGTACGGCAACGTATTCCGGTTGCTTGTGGAAATCGGGGTCCTCGCCACGTGCCGCGTGCTCGTTGTAGCGATCGAGCGTGGCGGCCAGGTTGCCCTCGGGAATCCCAAGTGCCGCTGCCATTTCGGCTACCGTCTCCCAGCCGTCGATGAACTTGATCAACGGCATCTCGGGCATCTGCATGTGCGCCTCATCGACGATCAAGTACGCCGTTTGATCCGGCTGTTCCAGAACGAAGGCCGACGTGCGCGAGTGGTACGAGTCTTCGGCGACGAACCGCTTGCCGTCCTTATTCACCACGACACCGGTCAGCAGGATCTCCGGAGGGTAGGCGGCGGCGGTGATGAACAGCTGGTCCAGGTTCTGGGCGACACCCCCCGCCGAGACGCCCATCCGGATGCCCAGGCCGTCATCGTTGGGATTGCCCAGAATGTAGGGCTCGACGACTCCGTGGTGTTTGGTGCGACGCTTGTGGCCAAGCGCGGGGGTGTGCTCGGCGACCATCTCAGGATTCATCGCGAAACCACCCGCGGCGATGACGACCGACTTGGCCCTGACCGCGCCGGTTTCGTTGAAGCGCTTCCAGCGGACGCCGACCACCGCGTCGCCGTCGACGATCAGATTGGTTACCCCGGTTTCATAGCGAATCTCGACGTCGGTTTCGTCGGCCCGTTTCAGCAGCAAGTCGATGACAATCGCCGCGCCGCCCAACTCACCGGGCACCGGCACGGAGTGCCCGCGGGGTGCGGGCTTGGCCTGCTCGCAGAACGGCCAGACCTTCTCGTTGCCGGTGTAGGACAGGCCCTCGGTGCCCGGCGGGACGACCACCTTGCCGGGGTAGTAACTCCGCTCGAATTGAAAACCCAAGTCCTCCAACCAGTTGAAGTGCTCGACGCTGCCCTGGCAGTATGCGCGGATCTTGTCGTGCTCCGGCTCGCGCGACACCGCGACCAGGTACTTGTACATCTCCTCGGCACTGTCGTCATGGCCGGTGGCCTGTTGCACCGCGGTGCCGCCACCGAGATAGAAGTGTCCACCCGCCATCGCGCTGGTGCCGCCCGCGGCCGATGCGCGCTCGAGCACCAGCACCTTCGCCCCCGCCGCTGCGGCACTCACCGCCGCGCAGCCGCCTGCGATGCCGAAGCCGATAACCAGGACGTCGACCTCGTCGCCGAATTCCGCAATGTCGTCGGCGTTGATGGTCTCCGGGACTTGGGTCATTTTCTCCTCGCGCGAGCGCTCGTCGGCGGTACTCACTGTTGCTCCTGTTTCACGTAGTCGTAGAACGCCCGGATCTCGGGCGAGATGTGCGCGATCTCGATGTAAGGCACGCCGGCACCTTCGGCCGAGACATACGCGAACCGCATACCGCCGGGCATCACACCCTGCTGGACGACGGGTGCACCGTGGCGTTCGGCGTCGACGACTGCGGCGTCGAAGGCGTCCATGTCGGGCGCCTCAACACTGATGTGGTGCAGGCCAGGTCCGGCGCGGTCGAGAAACTCCGTGTAGATGCTTTCGCCAGAGACCGGCGCGATCAGTTCCAGTTGGGTGTCGCCGGCGTAGCTCAGCGAGATGTGAGCAACAAAGTCGGCGGGCCGCCCGCGGAATGTGCACGCGTCAGCAGCGAAGTGAACGCTCGGTATGCGGACCCACTTCTTGGCGCCCAACAGCGTGGTCAGCGCCATTTCGGTGGCATCGAGGTCGCGTGTCACCCACGCAATCTGGACAGGTGTCTGGTCAAGCATCGCTACGAGGATATCTCCGAGTCTGCGCGCTGACTAGAACGTGTTCTAGTTTATTCCTCGCCGAGGTACGCCTTCAGGCATCGATCCGCCATCGCGCGCGCCACCACGGGATCCACCCCGAACGCGACGTTCGCCGTGTACCACTCGTCGGCAGAGAGCATCAGGAAGCGACGACCGTCGTCGGTGCCGGTCCACTGCTGCCCGGCGGATGGGTCGATGGATTCGCCGGTACTCAGGTGGATGGCGAGCCCGAGCAGCATGGAATCCCAGCCCATCCCGACGGCGCCGGGGCCGAACTGGCGCCACATCGCATCGTCGACGACTTCGGCGATGTGCTCGAGTAGCAATCGCGCTCGGTCGGGGCCATCGCTGCTGATACTGACATCGATCCAGCTCACGTTGCCGCCGTACTCCCAGGTGGCGGTGAAATTCTTCGGAGGGTCGCACGTCAGGATCGTTCCGTTGGCCTGTCCTTCCAACTGGTAGGAGCCGCCGACCTTCAGATCGCCGGAAATCGGCAAGAACCACCGCGGGATGCGCTCGATACTGGTGACCGCATCCCAGAGGTCTGCCAGGTCGGTGTCGTAGGACTGACTGATCGTGATGACGTGCGCCTCCCCCGTGTCGATCGTGCGCATCCCGATGGTGCGCTGAACCGCCTTGATCTGATGGTCGACGTCGACCTCAAACATGTTTCCTCCCTTGATGTCTGCGTTGTCGTTTGCCCCGTGCGACCTCGGTGGCCAGTGCGTCGAGATGCGGTGTCCAGAAGCGGCGGAACGCATTGAGCCACTCGTCGACGTCACGTAGTGCGGTGCCGTTCACGGCGTAGAGCCTTCGCTGACCGTCCGGCCGCACCGACGTAAATCCGTTGTTGCGCAGCACCTTCAAGTGCTGGGACACCGCGGGCTGAGTGATCGCGAACTCGTCATGAATGGTGGCGCCGATGGCCCCCGCCGACATCTCGCCGCCTGCGAGCAGTTCGAGAATTCGGCGCCGCACCGGATCCCCAAGGACGTCGAACGCATGCACTACCCCAAATTAAAGCCGCAACTTATATAAGTCAAGACTGTAGTTATTGATCGCCCCAATTCGGCGGCGCGGCTCCTCTGCCGAAGCCCCAGGTGGCCTGCCCCAGCCGCGGCTTGGGCTGGGCGCTCACCGGCCGCTGGCGAAACCGTGCTTCCAGGATCGGCTCGGGATCGCCGCCTTCGAAGAGCACCAGGCACGGCGCTGCGAACTCGCACGCCGAACAGTGCGCGGCCGGGCTCGGATAGATCGCAGGCCCCGAGACCATGTCGAGCGCTTCGACGGCCAGTTGCCTGCCCACATCTGCGATCTCCTGCCGGGAGCGACGGATGCGGGTGCGACGAATCGGCCCCGCGGTGTTCTCGTCGACCCGACGCGCGACGTTGACCCGCGACGCCCGCGCCGACACCCGCTGATGTTGCGGTATCGAGCGGCCTCCGCCGCTGCCCTCGTGCTGGGCAACAGGCTGGTGCTTGGCGGTAGCGGCCGCGGGAAGATCGAGAGGGCCGCCGATGCGCACCTCGTTGTGGATCGTTCCGACGATCTCCATGCCCATGTAGTCCTGCTCCCAGGCCCAGCACGCCGCGATCGCCTCCTCGTCGCGTACCAGCGCGTCCGTGTCCTGCCAGTCATCGACGATCTGGTGGCGCACGACCCAGTACTCGTCGGCGACGTCCACGGCCAGCAGGTCGACCCTGCATGCGTAGACGACCCCGGATCCGTTGGGGGTCAACAGCCCCCGTTCGGTTTCCTCCGGATCGGTGAGCAGACCCGCCACGTCGTGATCGATTTTGACAGGGGCGAAGTCGTCGATCGTCTTCGCCCACGCGTCATAGCAGTCCAGTAGGGCCGTGGCGGCCTCGATGAGAGCGCCCGCGTCGGCGTCGTTCAGCGACCGCTCGACCGCCTTGTGCACCAACGACTGCTTGAGGTTGTGCTGCCAATCCCAAGTGCCCGGGTAGTAGTAGACGGCGAGGGCATCCTTGACCGCGGCGGGCAGTGCGGGTCCAGCAGCGTCGAGGGGTTCGAGTCTGCGGCGTGACGCGAAATCCCATTGGCGGCGACAGCGTTTGAATCTCGCGCGTTGCTCAGGGTCGATGCGGAAATACATGATGCCGGCCGTCAGTGCGAGTGCGGCCAGGGTTCGTCGAGCGGCCATCGACACCGATCGGCGCGGCTGGCCATCGATTCGAGTTCGGCCAGCAGATCGTCGAAGAACGCCCGCACTCGTGTCGGATCCTCGGGCCAGGTGGCGGAGAAGCACATCCAGACGTCCGGGTCGTTCGACGGCGTCTCGGTGACGACGGCATCGAGGGGCATGATCCGCCAGCTGTAGGAATCTCCGCGGCGCTCGAGGTACACCGTGTCTTCACGACCGGGGCATGCAGCCACGATCGAGGTGAACAGTTCTTGGCGGTTCATCGGTGCCTCGCCAACCCAGGATAGTCACCTGGTGAGCATGTCGACCAGCAGCCGGACCTGGGTCTCGAAGACCGCCCCCGGTTCGGTCAGCGTGTCCGCGCCGTACTGACCGAACACCTCGAGGCTGATCGCACCGACCAGTCCCGCCCATACCAGAAAGCATTTGGCGACGGCAGAGTCATCGCCGGTGAACTCGAACTCCTTACGGAGTCGGTCGAAGTCCGACGACAGCGGTTGTGCCGCAGCAATATTGGACCGAGGTATGTCGCCCGCCGCGATGCCCGCCCCGATCGCGTCGAACAGCGCACCGACTACCCGGGTGCCGGGCCCGACCGTGCGCTCCCGCGGCGCACGGTAACCGGGTACCGGGCTGCCGTACAGCAGCGCCCAGCAGGCCGGCTGGTCGATTGCCCACGCGCGGGCCGCATGCGTCATCGCGAGCAGTTGGTCGCGCCACGATCCGCCACGCGCCGCACGGGCGTGGTCGACGGCGTCAGCCAGCTCCGAATAGGCGTCGACAAGGAGAAGTGTCAGCAGATCGTCTCGGCTGGCCACATACCGGTACACCGCGGACGACACCATGCCCAGGTCGCGTGCGATGGCCCGCAGCGACAGCCCGGCCGCACCCTCGGTGACCAGATGGCGCCGGCCCAGCTCGATGATCTGCGCCTCGATCTTCTCGCGCGTTTCCTGCCGCTTGCCCATCCGGCCAGTGTGACACAAGACGAGATCACTGCTCTTGAATCTTCCCGGCCAGCGTGGCATCCTGATCTGAGAGCACCGCTCTCGAATCAGATCCCCCGATGAAAGGACCCCCGATGACCGTGCGCTACGACGCCCCCAATGTCGCGGCCCGTGCAGGCAACGAACTGATCCGCTGGCTGGCCGAGGCGCCGGAATCAGCATCGCAGGAACACGCGCCCTGCGGGTCCGCGGCCGCAAGAGCGGCAAGCGCCGGGGAGTCGTGATCAATGTGCTCAGCGTCGACGGTCGCGACTACGTCGTGTCGCCGCGCGGCAACACGCAGTGGGCACGAAACGCGCGCAGCGCGGGCGTCGTGGAGATGGGGCCGCGGTGGCGGAGCCGGGGCGTGCGCATCGCCGAGGTCGCCGACGACACCAAACCGCAGCTGTTGAAGCGCTATCTCGACCGGTGGTACTGGGAGGTCAAGGGGCACGTCGGTGGCTTGACCCCGCAGTCGACCGACGACGAAATGCGGTCTGCCGCACCGTCGATCCCGGTTTTCGAGCTTCTCGGCTAGGGTGCGGGGGCTGACCAGGGCTCGGGAGTCGGCGCGCCCACACTGCCCGAAGCGGCAGAGATGACGTCCTCGCGAGCCTGCTGGCTGGCGGACTGCCACGACACCGCCGCCGGGTACTGGCCCCAGGTGCTGTTGAACATTCCGACGATCGCCGCCCTGCCGTCGGGGGTGAGGTTGTATACCGGGCCGCCGGAGTCGCCCTTCTGACTCATCACGCCGTTGGCCATTGTGAACCAACCGTTGTTCACGGCCTGGATGGTCCCGCAGCTCTCCCCCGTGACCACACCGAAGTGACACACCGGCAGACCGACCACGGGCACGATCGCGGGATCGGCGACCAGTTGCCTTCCGCCCGGCAGGATGTTGTTGATCGCGACGTCGGGTGACAGGCTGATCGCCTCCCAGTCGGCAATCTGATGGTTGGTGTCGACGGTGGCGCCGTTCGGCGTGTTGTCCCGGAACAGCGCCTGGGTGCCGATCACGTTGCCGTCCCTGTCGCTCACCTGTCCATTGCCTCTGCAATGTCCCGCGGTGAACGCGATCCGCATCTGCGGGTCGACGTATCCCAGCGTGCAGACATTGGTGCCTTGGCGGACCTCCATACCGGGGAACACCAGCAGCCCGGGAGTGGCCTGTGCCGGTGCTGACGGCAGCGCGAACGCGATGATCGGGGCGGCCGCCGCTGTGAGCATGCGCAACCATCGTCGGCGCACTATCGCCTCCGATCTTCATGTGTCAAGGATGTCCAGCGTACCGGTGGGCTGCGGATTGCTATACCCGAACTGCTCCTGCAAAGGCACACGCAATTGCTCATCGGACAAGCAAGCCGCGCCGTTACAAAACAAAGGTGGCCCGGACCTTTCGGGCCGGGCCACCTTGCGTTTGCGCTACGGGATCGTCAACACCTGACCCGGATGGATGAGGTCGGGGTTGGAGACGCCGCTGGCGTCGGCGATCACCTG
>JAVRPX010000492.1:0-2837 GCA_032161985.1 Mycobacterium sp. | reverse complement strand
CCAAGGTCACCGCGCTGAACCTGTGCGACGCGGCATATCGATGAACCTGACCTCCGGGCGTCGGTCGTTGAGCCTCGGCGTGCGACGATAGGGCCCAGACATCGCCGAGCGCATCGTGCGCCCGAGCTGGCTGAAGGAGGACTGACCGTGGTCGCGGCGGATGACGCCCCGAACTACGCCCACAGACTGGGCATCCAAAAAGATCAGGTTGTGCAAGAGTTGGGCTGGGACGAGGACACCGACGACGACATCCGGGTCGACATCGAAGAAGCGTGCGGCGGCGAACTGCTCGACGAAGACGCCGACGAGGTCATCGACGTCGTGCTGTTGTGGTGGCGTGACGGCGACGGCGATCTCGTCGATCGGCTGATGGATGCCATCACCCCGCTGGCCGACGACGGCGTGATCTGGGTTGTCACCCCAAAGACGGGCCAGCCGGGACACGTAATGCCAGCCGAGATCGCCGAATCGGCGCCGACGGCAGGCCTGATGCAGACCTCGTCGGCCAACCTGGGCGACTGGAGCGCCAGTCGGCTGGTGCAGCCGAAGTCGAAGGCGGCGGGGAGGCGCTAGTGCTGCCCGAAGGCGAGGAGGCACCGGACTTCACGCTCAAAGACCAGAACGGTCAGCCCGTCACCCTGAGCAGCTTCCGGGACGTCAAGAACGTGCTGGTGGTGTTCTTCCCGCTCGCGTTCACCGGCATCTGCCAGGGCGAGCTGGACGAGATCCGTGACCGCCTGCCCACCTACGAGAACGACGACACCGCCACGCTGGCGATCTCGGTCGGTCCGCCTCCCACTCACAAGATCTGGGCGACGCAGAGCGGCTTCACCTTCCCGGTGCTGTCCGACTTCTGGCCGCACGGCGCGATCGCGCAGGCCTACGGCGTCTTCAACGACGATGCAGGCTTTGCCAACCGGGGGACGTTCGTCGTGGACCGCTCGGGCGTCATCCGGTTCGCCGAGATGAAGCAGCCGGGCGAGCCGCGCGATCAGGCCGTGTGGACGGACGCGCTGAAAGCCCTGCTGACCGGTTGATGGATTTCCACCTGCAGGTCATCGACCTGTAGCCTGCCCGGCGAGGGGCGCGTAGCTCAGTGGTAGAGCTCTGGTTTTACACACCAGCGGTCGGCGGTTCGATACCGTCCGCGCCCACTAGTGTTTAGGTAGGTCAAACTCTATAGAGGACAAGCCGGATAACCCCCCGCTGTGCCAACAATGTGCCAGCGGCTCGCTCACGCTGGTCGCTTAGCTCGACCGCGGGCACCGTTGTTTGTTCGCGCGAGAAGGGCTGTCCGTGGCCGTGGACTCCCTTGGTGGTCAATCGGATTGACACCCCAGGTCGCCTGCCATCCAAGATCCCAACGGATGGCGGCCGACTGCTTTTCCCACGGATCCCGGAAAACAATCCGGAACGTCTAACCGGCCGATCCCTCCCATAGCTCGGCGGCTCGCTTCGCCCAGTCGATAGTGCCGTAGGCGCCGTGGTGGACGTGCGTTGATACTCCACCCTCCGGGACGGTCACACATCACGGCGTCCCATTCCTCGACGGCCGGGACGACGACGACTAGTTCCGCAAAGCGGACGTTCACCTGATTTGTCTCGGAGCCGAGCGCGGGCCGGCGGTAGCCGGGACCGACGCCTCCATCCGGCCCCTGGTGGCGGGCCGACAGCTGGGCCCTACCTCGTGTGATGGTTCAGTACGATCCGCGGCTTAGATGCAAATGAAGCCGGTGCCCCATCCCACTGGACCGCTGATGCAGCCGATCGGCCCGTTCCAGCCTCCGCCTCCCCAGTTGCCTCCGCCTCCCCAGTTCCCGCGGTCTCCCCAGTTTCCGCCCCAGCATCCATTGTCTTCACAGTCGCCGCCATGTCCATGGCCGTGGGGACCTTGTGCCCACGGTGTCCCTGATACGACGGGGGACGGTGGATTGGCATTCGCTACGCCCGCGCCCAGTCCGAAGGCGGTGAAGCCGAGCGCGCCCACGATGGTCGCTTCAGCCAAGACTTTCATCAGCTTCATCGTGCAACCCCTTTACGATTCCGCGTATTGCAACCCAGCTAGCCTGAATTTTCGTCCTTTCCACAGGCCGCCGCAACGTGCGGAATCGGTGTTGGTAGTCGCAAGCAAAGGACTTGCCAGCCGCATGCGGTGGCGCGTCATGCAATAACGGGGGGTGGCGAGCCGACCTTCCGAGCGCCCAAAGGCAGCCGACTCGGTAGAGCAAAGATTGGATCACTTCCCAGATATTTTTGGGGGAGTGCGGTTCTGCGATCCAGCGTGACTTATGTGGCTGCTGGTGTTGGCAATCTAGTCTGCTCCACTACCGGCGCGTGGATCGTCCTGTCACTCCAGCACTGCCCAAACAGCCACCAGTTTGGTCCCGGCGAGACGCTGGTCGGCTATCAAGCCTGCCTCGGTCACGGTGGCGGCCACACCACATGGACATGCCGAGCCCACGGCAGTTCATCACAAAGTTGATCAAACATGCCGCCGCGCGCCTTGACTGGCGCCAGTTGGCGGGCGTCGCCGACTAGCACGGTTTTCGCGCGGGCGTTCCTAGTGGCGGTGAGAAATTCGTGCAGATCCGGGGTGCCGATCATCCCGACCTCGTCGACGATGACGAGGCTGTCAGCATCCAGCGTCAGTGCACCGGAGCGCAAGTCGCGCAGTGCTTTCGCGACGGTGTAGCCGGCGTCGCCGGCACCCTCGCGCACAGCAACATCGACGGCCTTGCCGGTCGGCGCCAGCACCAGAACGCGGCGCCTGCCGGCCCGGTGGGCGTGCCTGATGACACAATTGCGTTCGCCACCTTGAAAGAGGCTCGGGCCGCTGT
>JAVRPX010000491.1:0-9254 GCA_032161985.1 Mycobacterium sp. | reverse complement strand
TGCCGCGCGCAGCCGCGCGGTGACGGTGGCGTCGTACGGCGACGTCCACCCCTCGAGGATCTTCGATCCGCAGGTGGTCGGCATGTCGGTGGTGGTGAACACGTCCTTGAGCGCCAGCGGCACACCGGCCAGCGGCGACGGCAGCGACTCGCCCGCCGCAACGATCGCGTCCACCCGGGCGGCCTCGGCCAGCGCTTGCTCCTCGGCAACGTGCAGAAACGCGTGGTATTCGCCGTCGGTCGCGGCGATCTGATCCAGGCACGCCCGCGTCACCTCGGTGGACGACACCTCTTTCGCGGCGATCTTGGCGCCCAGCGAGGCCGCGTCGAGCCGGATCATCTCGCTGCTCATTCGGCCTCCCCCAAAATCCGCGGGACGGCGAACCGGCCGTCGACCGCCTTCGGCGCCTGGGCCAGCGCCTCCTCCTGGGTCAGGCAGGGCTCAACGACGTCGGTGCGGAACACGTTGACGTCCTTGAGTGGATTGCCGGTCGGTTCGACGCCGGTGACGTCGACGGCCTGGATCTGGCTGACATGTTCGAGGATGGCATCGAGCTGGCCGGCGAAGCTGTCCAGCTCGCCGTCGGTCAGCGCAAGCCGGGCCAGACGCGCGAGGTGGGCTACCTCATCTCGGGAGATCTGCGACACGACATGAAAGCCTAGTCACCGCCCAATCGAGGGCCGGCTCTGCCGTCCGCTCTTCGCGCAAGCGCTCATCGCCCGGAATGCTCAGCCGCTGCCGCTGTGCAACAGTGTTGCGCGTGCCTTCGTATCTGCTGCGGGTCCAGCTCGAGGATCGACCGGGCAGCCTCGGCTCGCTGGCCGTGGCGCTCGGGTCGGTAGGCGCCGACATCTTGTCCCTCGACGTCGTCGAACGCGCCGCGGGCTATGCGATCGATGATCTCGTGGTCGAACTGCCAGCGGGCGCGATGCCCGACATGCTCATCACCGCCGCCGAAAAGCTCAACGGCGTCTACGTCGACGCGATCCGCCCGCATACAGGGCTGCTCGAGGCGCACCGGGAGCTGGAACTCATCGACCACATTGCCGCGGCCGACGGAAATCAAAAGCAGGTGCAGGTGCTTGTCGACGAGGCACCCCACGTGCTGCGCGTCGCGTGGTGCACCGTGGTCAGGCTGACCGAATCGGGCCCCGAGCGCGTCGTCGGCAGCGCAGGAGCTCCGGAGACCCAGGCGGCCGAAACGCCGTGGCTGCCGATCGACCACGCCCAAGCGCTCGACGCCACCGCCGATTGGGTGCCGCAGGTGTGGCGCGACATGGACACCACGCTTGCGGCCGCTCCGCTCGGTGACCCTCGCACCGCGGTGGTGCTGGGCCGTGCAGGCGGGCCGGAGTTTCGGCCGTCGGAGGTCGCGCGGCTGGGCTACCTCGCCGGGATCGTCGCGACCATCCTGAAGTAGTGGCGCGGACGCCCTGCGCCGAGATCGACGTTTTGGTGACGATCACTCGCACTTTCGTGCCCGTTTGTTCGTTTCGGCGTTAAGTCAGACCCCGTCGGGCCCGCTGTCCAACAGCCGGCGGAAGCCGTCCTCGTCGAGAATCGGCACACCGAGTTCGACGGCCTTGTCGTACTTCGACCCAGGTGCATCACCCGCCACGACATAGGCGGTCTTCTTCGACACCGAACTGGCCGCCTTTCCCCCTCGCGCGACGATCGCCTCCTTTGCGTCATCGCGGGAGAATCCGGCGAGCGACCCGGTGACGACAATCGACATCCCCTCGAGCGTGCGCTCGACGCGGGTGTCACGTTCGTCGGCCATCCGCACCCCGGCCGCACGCCATTTGTCGACGATCGCGCGGTGCCAATCGACCGTGAACCACTCGATGACCGCAGCGGCGATGGTCGGCCCCACGCCCTCGACGGCGGCCAGCTGCTCCTCGGAGGCTTCCATGATCGCGTCCAGGCTGCCGTATTCGGTGGCCAGCGCGCGGGCGGCGGTCGGCCCCACGTGGCGGATCGACAGCGCAACGAGCACTCGCCACAGCGGTTGCGCCTTCGCCTTGCCGAGATTGACCAGCAGGCGCTTACCGTTCGCCGAAAGCTCACCGCCCTTGACGGTGAACAGGTCGGTGCGCAGCAGGTCGTCCTCGGTGATGCCGAACAGGTCGCCTTCGTCGGTGATGACGCCGGCCTGAAGGAGCGCGACCGCCGCTTCGTAACCCAGGCCCTCGATGTCGAACGCGCCGCGCCCCGCGACGTGAAATACCCGCTCCCGCAACTGCGCCGGGCACGACCGAGTATTGGGGCAGCGGATGTCGGCGTCACCCTCCTTGGCAGGGGCGAGCTTGGTGCCGCACTCGGGACACGTTGTGGGCATTTCGAATTCGCGTTCGGAGCCGTCGCGCAGATCCACCACGGGACCGAGTACTTCGGGGATCACGTCGCCGGCCTTGCGGATAACCACGGTGTCGCCGATGAGCACACCCTTGCGCTTGACCTCCGACGCGTTGTGCAGCGTCGCCTGGCTGACGGTGGAGCCCGCCACCTTGACCGGCTCCATGAAGGCGAACGGTGTCACCCTGCCGGTGCGTCCCACGTTGACCCGGATGTCGAGCAGCTTGGTGGTCGCCTCCTCGGGCGGGTACTTGTAGGCGATCGCCCAGCGCGGCGCCCGCGATGTCGAACCGAGCCGGCGTTGCAGCGCGACCTCGTCGACTTTGACTACTACACCGTCGATTTCGTGTTCGACGTTGTGGCGGTGTTCGCCCCAGTACGCGATGCGTTCGGTCACCGCGTCCATGCCCTTCACCTGGGCGGTGTGTTCGGACACCGGCAGGCCCCAGGCCTCGAGTGCGCGGTAGGCGTCGTGCAGCGTCTTGGGGCGAAAGCCCTCGGCGTGGCCGAGGCCGTGGCAGATCATCCGCAGCTTGCGGCGGGCGGTGACGGCCGGGTTCTTCTGCCGCAGAGAGCCCGCCGCGCTGTTACGCGGGTTCGCGAACGGCGGCTTGCCCTCGGCGACCAAGCCGGCGTTGAGCTCCTCGAAGTCGGCGACCCGGAAGAACACCTCACCACGCACCTCGAGCACCCCCGGAACCGGAAACTCCTTGGACGCGGTGAGCTTCTCGGGGATTTCATCGATGGTACGGGCGTTGAGCGTGACATCCTCACCGGTGCGGCCGTCGCCGCGGGTGGCCGCGCGCACGAGCCGGCCGTCGCGATACACCAGCGCCAGCGCCACGCCGTCGATCTTCAGCTCACACAGGTAGTGCGCGTCATCCCCGATCTCACCGTTGATCCGGGCGGCCCAGGCCGCGAGCTCGTCCGGTGTGAACACGTTGTCCAGGCTCAGCATCCGCTCGAGGTGTTCGGCCGAGGTGAAGTCGGTGGCGAAGCCGGCGCCGCCGACCAGTTGCGTTGGCGAGTCGGGGGTACGCAGCTCGGGATGCGCGTCTTCGAGTGCCTGCAACTCCCGAAGCAGCTTGTCGAAATCGGCGTCGGAGATGATCGGCGCGTCCCGCACGTAGTAGCGGAACTGGTGTTCGCGCACTTCGTCGGCGAGTTCTTGCCAGCGGCGGCGCAGGTCGGCGTCCAGAGCTTCATCGGCCTGTTCGGCGAGCGCAGTTTCCGGCTTCTTGGGGCTCACCATCGCAGGCTAACGGAGTGGCACGACAAGAAAACGCCAGCCGCTAGCCTGGCACCATGCCGCACCCGATCATGTTCCGCGACGACGACCTCGGGCTGGCGGAAGTGCGCAAGATCGCGCTGGGCTTCCCCGAGGCATTCGAGCTCCTGGGGCAGGCCGGTGTTCTGCGCGCCGAAGATGTTCGTGATGTACGGCGGTAGCGAGAAGACCGACATCAAGGGTGAGTACACCTCCTACCCGTACTCGATACTGGTCAAGGTCGACGACAGCGACCGCCGGGCCCTCGAGCAAGACAAGCGCTTCTTTTCCCCGCCTACATGGGCCCCTTCGGCTGGCTCGGACTGGACTTCACGGCGCGCAAGAAGGTGGACTGGGACGAGGTACGCGAGCTGATCGACGCGTCGTTCCGGATGATCGCCTCGAAGAAGCTCATCAAGCAGCTCGATGAAGTTTGACCGACAGGAGGCGCCATGAGTTTCGCGAGTCCCTTCCCCGAAGTCGACATCCCATCCACGAGCGTCTACGACTTCTTGTTCGGTGACATCGACGGCGCCGACCTCGACCGGGTCGCCCTGGTCGACGCGAAGTCCGGCAGGCAGACGACCTACCGCGAGATGATCGGGCGCATCGACGCGTTCGCCGGGGCACTGGCCGGCCGCGGCATCGGCGTCGGCGATGTCGTCGGGCTGCTGTCGCCGAACAGTTCGGGCTTCGCGGTCGCCTTCCACGGCATCCTGCGGTCGGGTGCGACGGCCACCACTGTCAACGCGCTGTTCACCGCCAAGGACATCGCCAAGCAGCTGACCGATTCGAAGGCCAAGATGCTGGTCACCGTCACACCCATGCTGGCCCAGGCCAAAGAGGCTGCTGCCGCTGTCGGATTGGCCGACGCCGATCTGGTCGTGCTTGACGGCGAAGGGCAGGACGCAACCGGACACCCCAACGCCGCCGACCTGATGGCGAAGGGTCAGCCCGCACCGCAGGTGAGCTTCGCCCCGTCGTCACATCTCGCGGCGCTGCCGTACAGCTCGGGAACCACCGGCAACCCGAAGGGCGTGATGCTGACGCACCGCAACTTGGTGGCCAACGTCGCGCAGATCCGGCCGCTACACGGGATGGTTGCCGACGACGTGATCCTTGCCGTGCTGCCCTTTTTTCATATCTACGGAATGACGGTGTTGCTCAACGCCGCTCTGCACGCGCGGGCACGGCTGGTGGTCATGCCGAGCTTCGACCTCGGCGAGTTCCTGGGCAACATCGCGAACCACAAGTGCACGATCGCGTTCATCGCGCCGCCGGTGGCCGTCGCGCTAGCCAAGCATCCGCTGATCGACGAGTACGACCTGTCGTCACTGAACACCGTCATGTCGGGCGCCGCCCCGCTGGATGCCGACCTCGGCCACGCCGTCGCCAAGCGGTTGGGTTGCCGAGTGGTGCAGGGCTACGGGATGAGCGAGCTGAGCCCCGTCAGCCACATCACCCCGTTCGACGGTGGCCAGCAGAACATGGGGATGGTTGCGCCGCTGAGCTCAGTTGGGTGGACGGTGTCCAACGCTGCCTCCAAACTCATCCATCCGGACACCGGCGACGAAATCGATGTTCCCGCAGAGGGTCTCAGCGAGACCGGAGAACTGTGGTTCAAGGGCCCCAACGTGATGGCCGGTTACCTCGGCAACGAGCAGGCCACCGCGGAGACCATCGACGACGACGGCTGGCTTCACACAGGGGATTTGGCGCAGGTCGACGGGTGTGGCTGCGTGTACATCGTCGACCGGCTCAAGGAACTGATCAAGTACAAGGGCTATCAGGTGCCGCCGGCCGAACTCGAGGCCCTACTGCTGAGCCACCCGTCGATCGCCGACGCCGCGGTGATCGGCGTCAACGATGCCGAAGGTGAAGAGGTACCAAAGGCATTCGTGGTCAAGCAGTCTGGCGCTGAGCTGACAGAGGACGAGGTGATGGAGTTCGTCGCCGGCCAGGTCGCACCGTACAAGAAAGTGCGTCAGGTCGCGTTCATCGACGCGATCCCGAAGTCCGCGTCGGGCAAGATCCTGCGCAAGGACCTACGGGTGACTACCTAGTTTCGCGACTGCCTGCGCCCCGCGCGCCTGCCGGTAGCCGAGGATGGCGCCGGCGGTAGGGATCAGCAGTAGCCCGGCGACGCCCCACATTGGATCGGTCAGTTCGGCAGCGGGCGCCACGATCAGCTGCCGGATGACGGGCGGTTTAGGGGTGCGATCGACGCGAGGCCCAGGGGAAATGTCGACCACCTCGGTTGCCGGTGGTGGCGGCGGTGGTGGTAGTGCGGGTTCGGGAGCGCCGCCCCGCCAGCGCGGTTCGGGATCGGTGTCGCGCACGCGGGGCTCCCGCCCGTCGCCGAACGTCACCTTCGGCGGCTTGAACGCCCCCGTCGGGTTTGGGCTGTAATCGGAGCCGGACCGCCGATCGGACGTGCCCGACTCGGAAGTGCCCGACTCGCGAGCCGTTCCGACTTTCGTCTTCGGGCCGTCGGCGGCGCTGGGCTTCTGGCTACCGCGGGTCCCGTTGGTGATGTTGTCGTCGCTCCAGTCCGACCCGTCCCGCGAATCTGAACGATCGTGCTTATCCGAGCGACCGGAGTGTGAACCACCCGGGTCGGCGATCGCCACGGCGGCGCTGGGCCCTCCTGCCAGCAAAAACGCAGCAACGACACCAATACCTGCCGCAACGCGTAGGTTCGCTGGGGCCACAGTTCCTCTCCCGAAAGTGGCGAAGACCCGCCGACGACGTTCGGAGTGCATTGTTGCATGCCGACGCCGTGTCCGCCGACCCCTTAATCGAACACGCGCAAATTGTCGATACGAGAGTCAATTCTCCTCGACATAGGCGCGCAACCGATCAATCGCCCCGTCCCAGCGCATTGACAAGGTGGTGAGGTAGTCGCTCGCGTCGGTGAGCGGTTTCGGTTCGATTCGCCATATTCGTTCCCTGCCCTGACGTTCACTGCTCACCAGGCCCACCGCCTCCAGCAACAGCAGATGTTTGGTTGCCGCCTGGCGGCTCACCGGAATCACCCGTGTGAATTGCGAAGTCGAGCACGGGCCGCCGTCGCACAGCCGGGTCACGATGCGCAGGCGATTCGGATCGCCGAGCGCGTCGAAGACCTGCGCCTTGCCGACGGCGGTCGCGGATGTGCTCACATCTTCTCGCTGAGCGCCAGGTACTTGCTCACCAACTCGGTCTGCTTGGCCCAGCCCTCGCTGTTGGCCTCGAACGCCGACGCCCGACGCTCGGCCGGGATCTTGTCGAACCCGGATTCGACGATCCGCAGCAGCACGCCGTCGGTGGTCTCGGCGAGGGTGAACTCCACCAATGTGGTTGGCTCCTGGGAGTAGTCGACGCCCTCCTCCACGCCAAACGGGTGCCACCGGAACGCCAGCCGCCGCTTCGTCTCCACCGCGACGATCGCCCAGGTGTCGGACTTGCCCGCGTGCGGCTCCTGCATTTTCGCCACCGCCTCGTCGACCGTCGTCGGCGTGATCACTCCGGTGATCGACGTACCCGGGACGAACAGCCCGTCGAAGCGAACCCCGAACCAGCGGCCGAACTCGTCGGCGTCGCTGATCGCCTGCCATACGCGCTCCAGCGGCGCCCGAAGCAGAACTTCCTTCTCGATTCGATCCGTAGTCATATACAACCTCCATATGCAACCTTCTGGTTGCCCATTACGGTAGTCGACTTCGACGTGGAAGCGCAACCTTCTAGTTGCGTATTTCTTCTGCTCCACCATCTGGCCTTTCGGCTCGCTACCGCCGAGATCGACATGAGGGTCGTCAACAATGCGTCGGGAGTGGATGCCAACAGCCCTGCTGTCGAACTCGCCGAGACTGTTCGGACGCCTAGATCGCGTCCGGATCCTCTGCGAACGCGTCCGCTGCCTTTTGCGCCAACTCAATGGCGATGCGAGCCCACTGCGGAGTGGCCCCCGCCAGCCCACATGCCGGCGATATGCCGATCCGCTCGCGCAGCAAGGATCGCGCGAACCCAAGCCGGTCGGTCACACCGACCGCGGCCTTGGCGATTTCTTCGGCCGACGGCCGCACTGTCGGCGCGGTCGCCGGGACGACGCCCAGCATCACAGTGCGACCGGAGTCCACGAAGTCTCCTACCCCGTCGAGGTCGGCCGCTGTCAGCGTCGAAACGTCGATCGACAACGCGTGAATGCCGCTGCGCTGCAATGCCTTCCATGGCAGGCCGGCCGCACAGCTGTGCACCACCACCTCTGCCCCGACAATCGCGACGCAGTCGTCAAGCAGACCGATCGCCACCGACTCGTCGACCGGATGCACGGGCGAAAAGCTGGTCACCCCGGTCAGCCTGCCCTCGAGTGCAGCCGGCAGCGACGGCTCGTCGAACTGCACCACCACAGGTGTTTCGAGACGCCTCTCCAGCTGTGCACGGTGGTCGGCTACGCCCTCGGCCAGCGACCCGGCGAGGTCGCGCACCGCGCCGGGGTCGGTGATCGCTCGGTGGCCGCCCGGCAGCTCGAGCTGAGAAGCCAGTGTGATGGGACCCGGCGCTTGCACCTTCACCGTGCGCGTTCCGCCGCGCAGGCCAGCTTTTTCCCACGCCTCCTCGAGTGCGTCGATGTCCTCGTCGAGCAGGCTGGCGGCGCGGCGCACGACGGCGCTGCGGCCGCTCGCGATGCGATACCCGCGCGGGACGGTATCGATTCCGATGTCGACCAGCAGTGCAGCGGCTCGGCCGATCATGTCGGCCCCGATGCCGCGGGCAGGCAATTCCACCAGATGAGGAAGTGTGTCCAGTTCGCCGATCACGATCTCGGCGGCTTCCCGCGGAGACGATCCCGGCCAGGACCCGATGCCGGTCGCCGCGGCGAAAACACTCACTCGTTGAACAGTATTCGATCCGGCTACGCTCGATCCAGGAAGGGGACGTCATGCCTACATCGGCCAGACCGTTAGCGGTCTGGTGTGTGGCGGCGCTTCTGACGGCGGGGTGCTCGCAGACGCTGGGTGGCCATGCGGTTCGGTCCCTTCCAGGAATCGATGACGACTCGCGCTCACCGGTTGATGTCGAACCGCTGATGCTGGACCAGTCACAGATGCGGGCGATCACCGGAGCCGGTGACGACCTGACGATCATCCCGAGCATGGACGGAAAGGTTCCCGTCGACATCGATCAACTCGCGAAAACCACTCCACCCCAATGCCAATGGATCTTCGAAGAGACCCAGACCTTCGGTCGCGATATCGAGGAGTTTCACAAGACGACGTTTCAGAATCCACCCCGCGGCGGCCTGATCTCCCAGGGCGCGGCGGCCTACCGCGACCCCGGGACTGCCCGCAGCGCATTCGACGGCTTGGTCGCCCTCATCGACGGCTGTGCCTCGACGACGTGGGGGCCGATGTTCGTCGGCGAGTGGCGCGCGACGCCGGATTCGGTGCAGATGCGTCCCGGCAACGGCTGCGGGCGCGACTACCGCGTGAAGAATGTCGTCCTGGTGGAGGTCACTTCGTGTGCGTTTCCCGATTCGGTGCCCGACATCGTGATGACAAACATCCTGGCCAAGGTTCCAGGTTGACAGTTGACTCTGCGCACCGGGCTTAGAAATGCGAGTAACCTACGCCCCTCGCGCAGAGTCAATCTA
>JAVRPX010000490.1:0-3595 GCA_032161985.1 Mycobacterium sp. | reverse complement strand
TGTCTGTAGCTCGAACATATGTTTCTGAGAACTCCTCAGTGTTCGCTGTTAAAACGCATAGGGGTACGACGACCAGTCGGCCGGGCGCTTCTGCAGGAACGAGTCGCGGCCCTCGGCGGCCTCGTCGGTCCCGTAGGCCAGCCGGGTCGCCTCGCCCGCGAACAGCTGCTGGCCGACCAGGCCGTCGTCGATCAGGTTGAACGAGTACTTCAGCATCCGCTGCGCGGTCGGCGACTTGGCGCAGATCTTCCTGCCCCACTCCAGCGCAACCGTCTCCAGGGACGCGTGCGGGACGACCTTGTTCACCATGCCCATCCGGTAGGCGTCCTCGGCCGTGTACTCATCACCCAGGAAGAAGATCTCCCGGGCGAACTTCTGCCCGACCTGCTTCGCCAAATACGCACTGCCGTAACCACCGTCGAAGCTGCCGACGTCGGCGTCGGTCTGTTTGAAGCGGGCGTGTTCGCGGCTGGCCAGCGTCAGGTCGCATGTCACGTGCAGGCTGTGTCCTCCGCCGGCCGCCCACCCGTTGACCAGGCAGATGACCACCTTCGGCATGAACCGGATCAGCCGCTGCACTTCGAGAATGTGCAGCCGGCCCGCGCGGGCCGGCTCGACGGTCTCGGCACTTTCCCCCGACGCGTACTGGTACCCGCTGCGGCCGCGGATGCGCTGGTCGCCGCCCGAGCAGAACGCCCAGCCGCCGTCCTTGGGCGACGGCCCGTTGCCGGTCAGCAGGATGACGCCGACGTCCGGTGACATCCGGGCGTGGTCGAACACGCGGTAGAGCTCGTCGACGGTGTGCGGCCGAAAAGCGTTGCGCACCTCCGGCCGGTCGAACGCGATGCGGACCGTCGGCTGTGCCACGCCGTCGACGACGTGCCTGTGATAGGTGATATCGGTCAGCCCGAACCCGTCGATGGCCTGCCATGCCGACGGGTCGAAAGGGTTGTCGCTCATGCGTTTACCGCATCAAGACGGAACACTGGGCACCGGTCGGCGAGGGCCTCGAACTCGTCGGGGTGGGGTCCGGTGACCAGGCCGGCGTTCTTGATGAATCCGACCCCGGTCGGCACCTTGATGGGGAACTCGCGCAGCAGCGGCCGTGCCTCCTCGGCGGACATCTCCACCATGCGGACGCGCTCGCTGTGGCGGCCCTGGTGCAGCGTGGCCTCGCCCGCGGCCCTGACGTTGGCGCTCCAGTCCGAGCCCGGAACACCGCCGACGACGTATCGCTTGCCGTCGACGGTCATCGGCGTGACGGGCGTCGAACGCGGCTTGCCCGACTTGCGGCCGGGCACGGTCAGTACGACGGGCCCCTTGCCGCCGAAGCCGACGCCCAGCTTCTGCAGTCCGATCATCATTTTGTTGACGTACTTCAGCCACCACGGCAGCCGAATGGGCGCGCTGTTGGACATGCCTGGAACGCTACGTGATCAGGTCGATGCGAAACACGGGCAGGCGGCCGGCGAGGCCCACGAGCTCGTCGGGCGTGCCGTCGGTGAGGATGCCAGCGCGCTTCATCAAGTCGACACCGGTGGGCGCCTGCGCCGGGAACTCCCGCAGCACCGGGCGCGCCTCGTCCGGCGGCAGTTCCGCCATCCGGACGCGTTCGGAGCGCCTGCCCTGCGTCAGCGCGGCTTGCCCGACGTGCGGCCGGGGACGGTGAGGACGACCGGTGCCTCGGCGCGGGAAATGGGCACGCCGAGCCGCAGCAAGACCATCAGCACCTTGTTCATCGGCTTGAGCCAACCCGGTGGCCGGACGCGCTCGTTGGGCATGGCGCGACGTTACTGCCTAGAGTGTGATGCCGTAATCGGTTAGCGCGCTTGTCAGCCCGTCGGTTCGCTGGGACGTCGGCAGCGGGTCGACGAGGATGAACCCGCAGCCGACGGCGCGGGCGCCGCCGTCGGCCTCGTCGCTGTCGCCGACCATCACGGCATGCGCGGCCTCGACGCCAAGCCGAGCCAGCGCGGTCTCGAAGATCGCGGCGTCGGGCTTGATGGCGCCGACCTCAAAGGACAGCACGAACTCGTCGACATAGTCGGCGGCGCCGATCGCCACGAAAGCCGGACGAACGTCGAACGCGATGTTGGAGACGACCGCGGTCTTGATGCCCTGCCGGAATAGGCCCTTGAGCACGTCGGCGGTATCGGGATACGGCGTCCAGGACGACATATCGATGACCCGGTCGTACAGCGCCTCGGCGTGGTGATCGGCCAGGCCGGATTCGCGCAGCACGTGCAGATACGCCTCGCGGTGCAGGTGTGGAGCGAGGTCGCGGTTGACCCAGGCGTGGTGGGCCTCCGGTGTCATCTCGACGGAGCGGCCGGTCGGCGCGGTGAGCCGCCGCATGAGCTCGACCTGCACGTGCCCGTCGACTTCACGTTCGTCGACCTTGATGCCCTCAAACCAGCTGTCGTCCTCTTCAAGGCGAAACAACGTGCCGGAGAAATCGAAAAGCACGGCTTGGACTTGGTTCATGGCCTCCATGCTGCCAGGTGTGAAATATCGCGAAATTGGCTAATTAAAAGGCATGACAGAGCTGGAGCAGGCCGTGGTGGTTGTGCCCGCGCACAACGAGCTCGAGCATTTGCCTCGCTGCCTGCTTGCGTTGACGGCAGCGTCGCGCCGCCTGCCGGTGCCGGTGCTGATGGTCGTTGTCCTTGACTCCTGCGACGACGGCAGCGACAGCCTGGCTGAGCAGTTCGGTCCCGACGTGCATTTCGTCTCGATCGATGCGGGCAATGTCGGCGCGGCGCGAGCGGCAGGATTCGAGTACGCGCGATCAGAGTGCGGCAGCGTCCAGCCGGAGCGGACCTGGTTCGCCACCACCGATGCCGACAGCGTGGTCAGTGGCCAATGGTTGTCGCGGATGACGGCGGCCGACGCCGACATGGTGCTCGGCACTGTGCGGATACCGGTGTGGCGGCTGCCCGTCGATGTGGCCCGTCGCTACCTGCACGCGTACAACTCGAAAGGCCCGGGGCACAACCATATTCACGGCGCCAACATGGGATTTCGGGCCGACGCGTACTGGCGGGTCGGCGGTTTCCAAGCGCTGGCCACCGGCGAGGACGTGGATCTGGTGCAGCGATTCGAGGCTGCCGATATGCGGATCCACCGCGACAGGAGGCTGTCGGTGGCGACCTCAGTCCGCCCGGTGGGTCGTGCGCCCGGCGGCTTCGCCCACCACCTGCGTGAGCTGTCAGGTTCGGTGCGGCGGCGGCCGGCGAAGGCAAAGACATGATCGGCGGACTGATCGGTCGATGGCTCGAGTCCGGCGCGCTGGACCTGCCACTGCCCGGCGCCGGTGCCACCGCGCAACGGTGGCAGCGCCTTGCAGAGCTCACCGCGACGGACGTCGTCGCTGGCCGGCTCGCGGAGGCGCACACCGACGCCGTTGCCATTCTGGCCGAACTCGGAGGCCCCGATCCGAAGCCCGACCAGTTGTGGGGCGTGTGGGCTGCCGAACCCAGGGACGCCGTCCTGAGTGCCCGCCGCGATGGCGAGTCGGTGACGCTCGACGGCACCAAGGCGTGGTGTTCGGGCGCAGGCCTATGCACGCACGCACTCGTGACCGCTCGACTGGACT